>JALFYG010000060.1 GCA_022784805.1 Spirochaetales bacterium | reverse complement strand
TTGACCGAGCTGCATTTCATGGTTCTCCTGTTTTAGTTTCGTCACTTACAGTTTTACCATGCTATACAGCTCTTTTTCTATATTATTTTACTTGTTATTTACTTCTTTCTTACTCTTGACCATCAGTTTTTCGGAAGAACCTTATAAGTTGATTCGTAAGTCCTTGGTTCCGTACATTTATTGCTGTTAGTGACGATATAGATATCTTTGCCAGGATGATTGCAAAGTTCATACAGACTTAGCAGAAAGAACTCAATTGTCGCATTAAAAGGAATTGTTCTGAAGCCATTGCTTGTTTTTGGATTGCCAATGACTATTTCACTTCCTTCACCTTTCTTACCTGAAATTCTTTGCGCAGTAGAATCAATGAGAATTGTTCTGTTTTCAAAGTCGATATTGCCCCATTTTATGGCACACACTTCACCGATTCTGAGACCTGCACATAATCCTAACCCAATACCTACACACTTACAGGCATATTTCACCCTTTTACCTGCACATGCAAGGTTTATCTTGAGAATGATCTTCTTCTGTTCCTCTTTCGTAAATGTTTCAATATCGAAGTTATCTTTTGGAGGAAGCTTTACCTTGTAAGTAATTATTGGCATCTGATTCTTTTCGCAATATGCCTTAAGTGCCCTTGTAGCAAGACCATAGTTTTCTCTTATGCTCTTAGATGACAAAGGCTGATTTGTCTTAATGTTTCCTTCTTTTGCCCATTTGTTTACAGCTTCTTGCAATACTGCAGAATTAATCTCTTCAATCTCATAACCACCTAGAATAGGGATGAGATGATTTTCAATGGCCAAGAGATAAGAAGAATAAGTTGCTGGTTTTACTTCATTCTTCTTGTCTTGAAGCCATTCTTCAAGCCAATCCTGAAAAATCATTTTATTTCTCTCCTATTAAATTTTCCCTATCTACTCCTTAGTTGATAACTAGAGGTGAAAAAAGATGACTAAAGCTAGTTGCTAAGCTTGAAATCAAATTGTTTCACCCTTCGGCAATAACCAAGAGGAGAGGATCTGGAATTATCCGTAAAAGATAACAGGGGGGACGGGAAATGGCAAAAACAGAGATTATAAAATACAACGATTGTGATAACAACAGACTTAGATTCTACCCGACAGGGTTCTGCTCATTGCCTCTTCCATTGCGATCCGTAGGAAACAGGTACATCAGAAGTGTTACCAATTGCGGAAATATCGACATGATATCCAGCAAATTTGTTCCCTATGGGATGTATGGCCGTCTTGCTCTTATTGCAATGACTTCACTTGCAAAAGACACAGATGCAGTAACAAGAACAACTGATTACGATTCACTGTACCTAATGCTGGAAAAACTAAATGGAAAGAAGCCAACAGGACCACAGTTCAACAAATTTAAGAACCAATTACTCGCTTTATGTACAACGCTTGTAACATTCAATCACATATCAACAAACCAAAGGTCTGTGTCAAACATGATTCTTGTTGATAAAGCTACTTTCCTATCGATGGAGAAATGTGGAACTAAAGAATATACAGGCACAATCAGATTCTCAGAAACAGGATATAAATTCCTAAATGCCAATGCCATGCCGATACCTGTAAAGGCTCTTCATGAGATAGTTCAGCCTTTTAAGTTTGATGTTCTAGTTTGGCTTCTTGTAAGTCTCTATCCAATTAGACGAGGGCAAAGAGTCATGGTTCCATGGTTAAAGCTCTATGAACAGTACGGAGTAACAGAAGAAGTAAAGAAACATAACTTTAGACATACATTCAGCATATTGCTGGATGAAGTAGCAGAAAAATACTACCCAGATGCAAGGTTTTCAATCGACGTTTCAAGGAGAGGTGGTATCATGCTTGAATCAAGTCCAAGGCTTCTTTTCAAGGATGATACCTGCCTGACTCCGATAATGCCGTTTTGATGCATACAGGAGAAATTAGATGATGGGATTACTGATAGAAAATGCTCTTATTCTTGATAAAAGCATACCATTCAATTCAATACCAACCGAGTTTGATCCAAGAGGCTTTTCAGAGCTTTATGGAGATCCTGACAAAACATACTCGACACTTGGGCCCAATTCATTCAAGTTTAAGAACTTTTCTATCTTCTGGGACTCAATAACCTTTGAAGTCCCAGGTTCTTTCAAAGTAACGATTGAAAATAATGAAGATCATCTCGTTGCCAATATTATTTCGATTGAGGATGACAGGCTCCTCTCATCGGAAAACATATCCAGTTATGAAAACATTGAAGATTACATCAACAAGAAGATTTTGATTGAGAAAGAGAAGGAGGAAGTTGTATGACCTATCAGGAATACATGAACCTCCTTAAGGATAAAGTAATAGAGACTCTTTCCAATGGAATCAATCCATGGCAGCCAACATGGGATGTCGCAAGAAACGGCATTTCCAACAGACCTTACAATGGAATTAACAGTATTATGCTCTCAGCATCATCATTCTTTAAGTTTGGTGGTGAAACACGATGGTATTCATTCGATCAGGCTCATAAAGTAGGTTCAATAGTAAAGAAAGGCGAAAAAGCAACACCTTTGTTCTTCTTCGAGGATAAAGTTGTCTCTGTTGTCAAAGATGAAGATGGTAATCCTGTAAAGAATGAAGATGGCACTGTTAAGACCGAAGTGAAGAAAGTAAAGCCTTTCTTTAAGGTCTACAATGTATTCAACGCCCAACAGCTTGATCCTGTTCCAAAGGTAAAGGAATTCAAAAGAGTTGGCGATGATAAACGCAATGAAGAGCTTGGTGACAGGATAATCACTGATTCTCCAGTACCCATCAACTATAAAGCTATTCCTATGGCATTTTATGATCCAAAACAGGATTCGATTACAGTTCCTCCAAAAAGCATGTACACAATGAATCCTGATGAGTTCTATTCAACAGTATTTCATGAGATGGCTCATTCAACTGGTGCTGAATCACGACTCGATAGAGATCTCGATAAAGGTGTCTTTGGAAACAGTGAATATGCTGTCGAAGAGCTTATTGCAGAGATATCAGCACTGGCTTTGTGCGACAAATGTAATTTCAAGTACACAAATGCAAACAGTGCTGCTTATATTGCAAGCTGGTTGAGCGCAGTAAAAGATCCGAGCTTCAGACTTTCAGACCTATATACCCATGTAAACAAAGCAACAAGGTTTCTTCTCAATCCTCAAGACAGGGAATTGATGGTAAAGCTTGCACAAAACGAGAAGGAAGAGCTTGCTTTTGAAATTGGAAACAAGGAAGGCTATTTTCATGTCCAGAAGATAGAAGAAGGTTTTGATTACTCATTCTATGAAGGCAATGGAAAGCTGTTGGATGGTGGAATACTTACAAACGCCAAGCTTTCCATATCTGAAGCTGTTAATGAAATCTGTGGTGGAAACAAGATAGATATCAATACACTGAACCGCATCTCAATTAACAGGCTTGAGTTTATTGTTGATAGGGTAAATGAGGTAAACAGAGTAGTCTCAGAAAGCAAAGAGACTTATCAGAAAGAAGAAAAGGAATACTTGTCTCCTAGCGTTAAGATTACTGATTCCAATTATGTCGTTTTTCAGAAGGATTCAATACATCCGCTACTCAAATTCACCGATACCATCGACTCCCTGAATGAACAAGTTTCTCAGAGTGAAGAGAAGCATATAGACTATGAAATCAGCTTCAATCTTGATGGTAAAGAGCAGGTTTACAAAGGAAGCTACAACTTTGATAGTCATCTTGGTTTAGTAGAAAGCATTGAGCAGAAAGCAAAGAAAAAGCTTGAGGATGGAGTTCAAAAAAATAATCCAGAGCTTGTTAGGAAGCAGGAATATATCATCAATAAGGTTGTTCCTTGCCTGGTTAGTAATAATTTTCTTTCCAACATAGAAAAGAATGTTGCTGTGCTTGCTCATTCAAGGCAAAAGGGTGCTTTTGAAAACAAATATGTGGCCAAGGAATTCTCTGATTATAAAGAAGCAGCACTGAAATACGTACAGGAGAGCAGGGAACTATTGGAGAAAGCAGGAAGGATTGATTTCAGTTTCTGTCCTAATCCTGAAGACTTCAGGTACGAGATGCCTTTTGATAAGGAAGTAAAGAAAGTTTATATCTCCGGTCCTATCTCCAATAACCCTTTTTATGAAGAAGATTTTGAGAAAGCAGACATTATGCTACAAAAATCTGGTTATGTGACGGTTAATCCTGTTGAATTAGTCAAGAATAACCTTCCAGAAGGCCTTTCTCCAGCTGAGACATGGAGAAGAGCTATGGAGATAGACTTAAAGGCGTTAAACACCTGTGACGCTCTTGTATTGCTGGATAGAAGAAATCTTGAATCAACCGGAATGGATATAGAAATCAGCAGGGCAAACAGCAACAACATTCCTTGTGTATCACTGGAACAGGCTCTGAAGGCATCTAAGAACCTAGACAACATGCCAATAGCAAAAGTAAGGACCGATAACATCTTCAACATCGATTCGAAGATCATGCCTGCTAGCGAAGTTGATAAATACATGGCTGATGTAAAGGCTGAAGGGCAGAAAGAGTCTGTAAAGTTCTCTGTTACGGTTTCTGTCAACGGTAAGCCTATGACTATCGATAATCTCAGTTACAACTTTAGTCGGGATGATAACTCTGTGTGCAAAATCGTTAACGACAGATGTTTAAAGCAGATCAAGTTATTTGAAAAGCTTCCTGAGAAGCAGCAGCTTTGGATGGAAGTAAAAGATGCTGTAGTTCCAAAACTGAAGGAATTGGAATCAAAAGAGAAATTACAGCCATCTAAAAACGGAATCGAACTTGCTTTGGATAGGCAGGTTTGAAGATACGGGACAACGCTGTCTCTGTTTTACCACCCTGGATAAGAGAAGCGTAGATGTGATAGGAAGGGCCTCCGGAAGAACCCAAAAAGGCCTTTCTTGGGAGGGAAAAGAATGTTGCTCGACAGAATCAATTACAGAAGATTCTTCATGGAAATGTCTTTTAATCGTGAGGCAATAGATGAAAAGATATATGAAAGAATCAAGTCTTTAGCTTTTCTCATAAAGCCTGAAGATAAGGAGAAAATCAACATTATGTTTGATTCCACTCCATATATAGGCGCAGAAGAATTAGCTAAGGATCTTTGTATTGCAACTTATAAGAATCTTATCTATGAATGCCTAAAACTGACAGATGAAACAGACTGGGGCGATGATATCTTTCGTAGAGACTATCATAATCTAGTTGAACTTGGCATCGAGAATCATCCTTTTCCTAATATTGATGAGATAAGTGAGGTTTATCCATCGAATACTAAAACCGAGACGAGCATTTATGCTCTTGCTGAAAAAATAACAAAAACAGTTGCCAGAGCCTCAGATAAAGAAGTTACTGCAGTGAAGCTGCTTAAAAGATATGGAATGGCTACTGATGATATTGAAATTGTCTTGATAACGGATAAACCAATGCCGTTGATTGTATTTAAAGATGATGCAGGAGTTGAATATGATGAAACCTCAATTAACGAACTTAAAGAATCTGTCTCACACCAACTCTATGGACTCTTCACAGAAGAAGAACTGCTGCGTGCGAATGATGGCAGAAGAGAAGATGAAAACGGATATGGCAATCCAAGAGGAGATGGAAAAGGAAGGACTGATAATTACTCCAACCCCCTTCTACGGAAAGGCGTGTCCAATTATCTCTCTCCTGAGAAAAAGTGGAACGGAAGGGAGCCAATGCCATGGTCAGTAAAAGGTGCCTGGGATACTTTCGGCTTTGTAGATTTTCTATCTCATAAGGTAAGAAATCCTACCGAACTTGCACAGATGTTCTCAATCTACAGAAATCCTATGATTGAGTATTTTCATATAGTATTGCTAAAGGAAGGAAAGATTGTTAAACAACTTGCAATGACTTCAGGCCTTAGCGCAATAGCAAGAACACTTCCTCAAGGTGGGATGCTACAATTGAGAGAGGATTTGAAATCAGTAGACTATGATAGTGCATACATAATCCACAATCATCCATCAGGAGACGTCACCCCTTCAAAAGAGGATATCGGCGCCACTGGTAATTTTGTGAAGCATCTTTTTGAAGATAAATTCAAAGGCCATATTATCCTTGACCATGATAGATATACATTTTTGGAAGTTGACAGGGAAAACAAGAGGATTTTTGGTGGAGAAAGGCCTTATTATCCTCATCAAATACCTAATCGCAATGTTTTGTCATCATCTATAACTTCCGATGATGATGCTGCTTATGAATATGGAAGGAGCCATCAGAAAGGAACTGTTCTGTTTGATCTTTCAAATGAACACAAGATCCTTAATATCAGGCCTTTTGATGTCGATTCATTCAATTCAAAAGAGTTCATTGATGAGATGAGAAAGAGCTTTATCCGCAATAGGATAATTGTTACCGATGATGCGAATGATTATCAAAAGCTCTATGAACTAGCAGATGAAAGAGAGCTTCCTATTCTTGATGTTGTTCTTGTTAATGGAATTCAGGTCGTATCGATGAAGATGGAAGGTGTTCTGATTACCCAGGAATGGCAGACTATGGTTGCCAGGGAACAGACGCAGAAATACAGCTGGAACAAAGACAAGTTGCCAGAGCAGGGATTCTTATTTGAACCGGGTTTTCATTATGGATACTCCGATGAGGAAGAACTGAAAAAAGCAGCTGTTGAAGGTTACAACACTGCTTCTTACACAAAGGAAAACATCGAAGTCCTTGAAGGCCTTATGGAAGATTTGGATACCTCTATGGAGATGCCTGACAAGGAAGAGTTCTATATCCCGGACTTTGATACTTTCAGGAAAGCCTATGATGGCGCAATGATGCAGATTGAATTATTGAAACCTATATGGCTGGATGGTGTAAATGAGTATGAGGAAAGGCTGACTGGAATAGGTTTTGAACCAAAAGATAAGGATCTTTCCTTTATCGGGTATTTTGGCATTTGCTCTCCAATGATGGCTCATTCTTTGATAAAAGAGATGCTATCTGAGTTTAAAGATGAAAGACAGGGCATTGAAAGCGTTGATTCCTTAGAATCTTGGGAACGTAACGATAATGAAAAGCTATCTGACTTGAAGACTTTCTATATCAATAGGAACACTCCTTTTGAGTTTGATGAAGATGATAGAAAGATGGTTAGACTTATTGATCATACACCTTCATCAATTAAGACGGTCGGAGCCTTTGACGAATACTGGAATGCTCATATCAAGAGCCTGAGATTTTCTGACGATATGAGAAGACTCTCATCAAATAATCTTGAATATGCTCTTATGGAAATGAAGGACTTTCTCCCCTCTGAGTACGACTCTTTCTCTGTCGAGGATAAAGTAGATAAAGCATTGTTGGAGTACAAGAATTCCTATTTCTACGATAGCAAAACTAAAATGGTCCAAGAGAACATAGCCAGTATCTCTGAAGATCCTGAGTCAATAAAGATTCTTGCAGACAGATGCAGATTCTGGTTTCTGGATGACTCCAGAGACAGATCCATCGATGGAATTATCATCATTAACGAAGCTCAGAGATATGCTGCTGAAAACATTTTAAAGAAGTTCTCGTGGAAGGATGAACCTATTATCTCAATTGATAGTTCATCAGATCCAAGAAAGATTTTAAAGGCAGGTGAAGTATATTACCTGAGTGATTTCGAAAAGGCTCTTGGTGAGACTAAAAATAACTTTTCAATCAGCAGAATTGATGCAGATAAGTGCGAAATTCTTTACTCGGTTTCCTTTGAAACAGGTAATTCTCAGATTCTTCTCAAAGGCTTTTCTTATGATATCAAGGCTCAGATGCATTACAGGGCGGATATAGCCTCCGATATCTATAAGACAATCCAAAGAAAAGCCAACGAAAAAGCCAACTCGGAAAAGATCAGCAATTTCTGGAATGAGACAAAAGAAAAGTGTCTTCCAATTATCTCCGAGATAAAGAAGAGAGAACGAGTTGCAGGAGGACTGGAGTTTATTTAACGGCAAGTTTTTGAGGTGTATATATCTTGCCCCTCGAAGATTTCACCTCAAGAAAATAGATCCCAATTGCTTACTGAATCCCCCTCACACAGCCATTGGGAGTAGCAACGAACAAGGGATGTCTATTCAGACAGTGATGAGCCAGCCACTAGAAAAACCCTGAAACGGCTTCTATATGGAGGTGCTAATGGCAGATTTCTGCGAACTAACAATCGGTGGAAGAATTGTTAAGAGACCAGTCATCAAGGATTCAGGTACATCTAGCTATGTATCCTTTTCTGTCGCATCAAACAATGTTCCTGTTTTCGACAAGGAAACAAAGTCCATTACGGAGTATAAGCCTACATATCTTGATGTAGTCTTTTATGATTCCCAGGCCGAAAGGCTTGCAAAAGAAAACCTGGACAAAGGTATGGGCATCGTCATCATCGGCGACTTGCAGATGAGAACTTATGAAGACGATGAAGGATCTGGAAAAACAAGATACATCCTTCGAGGAAGAAAGTGGTTCCTTCCTTCATCTTCAGCATCAGGTAAAGGTGTTTCTGTAATCGATGGAGATGAAATCATATGAAGGATAGATATTTTGAGCTTGCAGTAATTGCTTCCATTCTAGCAGTTTTATTTTCTTTCTTCCAGCTAAAAATGGATCAACTTATTGAGACTGTAAAAGAGCCGAGAAAAGTGAACGTAACAGTGGAAACAGATCCATTGGTCGTTCAAAGATTATCAGATATCAAGGCTATTTTGGTTTCCAATGATAGTGCTGCAAACAATCTTTTAAAGGAAATCAGAGCATCAACAGATTTACAGTTGCAAGCTTCCAATCAAATATATGCAGCCAATAAGGCTTTCATAGACTGGGCTTTACAAAATGAGCTTATTGAGGAGGTCCTTGATGAAAAATAACAAACGACAAATGACGAATAACACACAGCACATAACGAATGACACACAGCACACATCACATAACACACAACGAATGACAAATGATAAATGCCAAATGGCAAATGACACACAACACACAACAAATGAAGAAAAGGAGGCAGGAAAGAGTTGGAAAGCGATATGGAGAGACATGAAAGCACCTCTGCTGCTTCTGATATTTGTGATATTGATGCTTCTGGGACTGTATTTCCCACCGAAGATAGGAATTCTCTACCAAGCAGTCCTTCTGATAATTGTAGTTCTGATGAGAGCTGCACTGAAAGGATTGGAGGATGGCGTAAAGGAAAGAAATGGAGAAGATGTAAAAAAATCTTCTTGGTGATTCTTATTGCAGAAGTAATGACAATCATCTTGCTTGATACAATCCTGGTCATAAACACAACGCCTTCAATGCCGCTTGGGTTTTATCTACGAACCCACATGGCTCCGGAAGTTGGAGATATAGCATTGATAATCAATCCTCGCCCTGATGTAGTGCATGCAAGGTATCTGATCAAGGATGTCAGTGAAGATGACGGTTTATTTTTGACTGTTACAGGAAGGCATGAGAGATCCTTTGACAGCAGGTATTACGGAAAGATTCCAAAAATATTTTCAGAGAAGTTGGTTCCTCTTATCACTTGGAACTGAGGAGTGAATATGAGAAAGAAAGTAAAACTTACATTGTTTCTGCTTGTTTTTGTTTTCTACAGCATAACTTCTGTTTTTGCTACAGGAACTCCTGTCTTTGACTGGAGTGCATTCATCCAGTTTGCAGAAGAATCATATAAGGAATATGAACGCTGGGAGACACAATATAACAAGATAATGAGAGATATTGAAACAGCAGAAAAAAGGTTTAAGGAAACTGATGCAAACTCTTTTCTTGATATGACTCGTTATATAACAGGTAGCCTAAATGATGCTTCAAATCTTTATAGGGATATAACGGGAAAGTCTACAACATGGCTGATGGAAGCCTCTGAAGTTGGTTTCATGATTGAAAATGGACTGCAAAGCAAATATCTGCATGATGATCCTGGTTATTGGATTAGTGTGGTTAAGAAAGCAACAGTACCTGATACGAGCTCTGAATCAAGAGCTCAGTCTAAGGTTGCGGACCTAGAAAAGAAGCAAGAAGCTATTGTTGAAAAACAGGCATCAACTACAGTAGGACAAATCCAGGCTTCCTCTGATTCTGAATTGGATAGAGCCTTGGCATTACAGAATGCCATTGATTCTTTCGGCACTGATTTTTCGCTTTTCATGGCTGACAATGCTGCAAAGGAGGCTGAGGAAGTTGCCTTGTCTGCACTGGCAGGAAAGAAGAACAATGCACTGTCAAAGATGTTTGAGGCAAATATCAAAAAAGGCTCGACAGACTTTTCAGCATCGATGCTCGAAATGTATCCGGAGCGTCAGTATGACTACTTTGAAGAGGATCCATCAACTGTAGGGTTAAGAATCCAGTTTTAAAAATCAACATCATTTATAGGAGAAAAACAATGAGTAAAAAGGCTAAGAAAACATTAGTCCTAGCTTTCGTTATGCTTGCAGTCTCTGCATCAGCATTCGCATCAGTAACAGACATTGGTATTGGTACTTATGTCGACAAGATCACCAGTATCGTAAGAGGTTGTGCAATAGCAATAGCAGTATTGGCCATTGTAATACTGGCAGCAGGAATGATCCTTAAACACAGCTTCGATGAAAGAGTCAAAGTCGGTTTTGGCTGTGTAATCGGAGGATGCATCCTTATTGCCCTTGCTACAACAATCGTCAACACAGTGTTTGGTGACTCTTCCTCAATGGGAGCATTGCTTCCTCTTGGATACATCTGGAGTTGAGTATGGTTCAGGTGGTATTCAGAGTACTCTATAAGAAAACATATACTCTCGGCGTTCCAATGCCTGTAATTGTTGGTGAGATATTCCTAGCAGTCATCCTGATGCTTGCCTTCGGATGGTATTGGTTTGCTTTGATATGTATCGCTTTTCACATTGCCCTTGCATCTCTTCTTGGAAAGGACAGTGAGATACTCTGGATACTATCTGATGTTCTTTTTCTTCCTGTGACCAAGGAGGCGAAAAAACATGAGAAAAAATAGTTATGAATACAGAAGGCCACAATGCTCTCCAGATGCACTCTCGACTTATCTTCATTGGTTTGAGCTTTCAGATGGATTTGTAATCACAAAGGATGGAATGCTTCAAAAGACAATACTGCTGGAGCTTCCTTCAAATGATTCCAGTGACCAAAAGAGTGCAGAAGTATCTCTTTCTTTCCAGCGTTGGCTGAATGGTCTTCCCGATGATACAGCAATTACCTTTGAGGTTTCACACTATATTCCAGATAAACGGGATTATCTTGATATGTCATCTTCGATGACAGGTGCAGCCTCTCAGTTTGAAAAAATTAGAGCGCAGCAGTTTTCTGATGCAAAATCTTTTGTAAATAAAACATTTGCAACCTTTGTTTTTAAGCCAGCGGTAACAAAGGACTATGAAATCACAGAGTCTTCTAAAGAAGATGCGGAAAAAAAGCTGGCAACCTTTATTTCGCAGTTATCAACTTTCGGTATTTACGCAAGATCCCTCAATGATGATGAAACATTGACATATCTTCACTCATGCATTTCATCTGAAAGTTTTGAAGTTAAAACATCTCAGGTAGGTCTTGGCTACGACTTGGATTTACTTCTATCTGATTGTGATATCACAGCAGATACCAATCCTCTTAAAATCGGATCTGAATATGTAAAGGTCCTTACTCTTAGGGATATTATTGCCCCTCAGACAATCTCTGCAATGATGGATAAGCTCTGTTCATCACAGATCAGATTTAGATGGGTTTCCAAATACAGAACAAAGAATGCAGAGTCTTCGATGACCTTTGTAAAAAGGAAACATCGTATGTACCTTTCAAGGAGAAAGGATTTATCAGGGCTTTTATCAGATACGATGAATCAGACTGATAATGCATTGGAAGATATTCAGGCTCTCTCTGATGCAGATAGTTGTGCTCTTTGTGAAGGTATTCTGGCTGAAAGCGGTATGAACATTGGAAGTTATGCCTGTTTCCTTGTTTTGTACAGCGACAGTGAAAAGCGTTTAAGAAATGAAGTTGAAAAGATGATTCAGTTCCTGCACGGAAAGGGAATAATCGTCAAAGAAGAGACTTTGGGACTATTTGGTTCCTGGACAGCGACTATGCCGGGTAATCCGTGGATGGGGTATAGGGAAATTGCTGTTACCAATCAAAACTTTGCAGATCTGATGAGGCTATCCATTCCATTTGTAGGATGGGATGAAAACGAGCACATGAAAGAG
>JALFYG010000039.1 GCA_022784805.1 Spirochaetales bacterium | reverse complement strand
GTCACCCTTCTTTCCATCAGGAGAGGTTCTCTCGATCTTGTCTACTGAAAAAATTGGGGTGG
Organism: Spirochaetales bacterium; assembly: GCA_022784805.1. Classification (GTDB taxonomy): domain Bacteria; phylum Spirochaetota; class Spirochaetia; order Sphaerochaetales; family Sphaerochaetaceae; genus Ornithospirochaeta. Next base: position 9,746 of record JALFYG010000039.1, on the reverse strand, counting down.
AAAGAAGTCTTTCCTTCTTCCCATCCCTCCACTTCATATACTCTTTCATTTCTTTTTCGAAGAACAATTGGAAGTACAGTGGGCACAAGCCTCCGGTGAGCAGCTACTTGTTCCCAGCCTATTCATCTCTCGGCCTGTAGTGCAGGCATCAGAGTATTCAAGCTTATTGGCAATTTCCAAAATCGCCTCTGCGCTTGGATGGGACTTACCCTCTTTCACCCACTCCTTACCGCTGTCCTCAGCCTCCATCAAATCCAGTTCCATTGGAATCTCGCCTAAGAAAGGAACATTCATCTCAAGACACATGTTCCTTCCGCCGCCCTTTCCAAAGACTGGAATCTCAGTTCCACACTGTGGGCACTTTAGGCCAGACATATTCTCGATGACACCGATGATAGGAACACCTGTGCGGCGGGCGAAGGTCACGGAACGCCTTGAGTCCAAAATAGCAACGCTCTGAGGAGTGGTGACTATGATGGCTCCTGTGATGTCCGGGATAGACTGGACTACAGTAAGCTGCTCATCTCCTGTTCCTGGAGGTGTATCGATGATGAGGTAATCAAGTTCGCCCCACTCTGTGTCTCCCAAGAACTGTCTGATGGCGCTCATCTTCATGGCGCCTCTCCAGATGATGGCCTCGTCTGGGTCGGAGAGGACAAAAGAAAGGGACATTACCTTTATTCCCTTCTCTGTCTCCACAGGGTACATGACGACTCCGTCAGGAGACATGACGCTTCCGTCTTCACAGCCAAGCATCTTGCCTACATTAGGACCATGGACGTCTGTATCCAGGATACCGACCTTCAATCCCATGGAAGCCAAGGCAGAGGCTAGATTTACGGTGACTGTTGTTTTTCCGACTCCGCCCTTTCCTGACATGACCACGATCTTTCTCTTTATCAAAGACATCCTTTTCTCAATTTTTTCGCTCTGGATGTCGTAATCACTTTTGTTTTCCGGCATTTTATTCTTCCTTAAAAACAAGTATAACAAATATACATATTGGGTTCAAAGTCCCACACACAAACTTATGTTTTATTTTTGTTTGACGGCTCTCACTGTTGAACCTAATCGATATGTTTTGATATATTTAGTACAGTCTAAAAAACCGATATAGGAGAATATATAGATGTTGGCATTACTGACAAATCTACCTTCCGCCTATCTGAGTGCACAGCTCAAAGATGGTCTGGTAGTGATGGTTCTCGGAATGCTTGTGGTTTTTACTTTCCTGGTAATCTTGATCGGCGCCATTAAGGTAATGTCCAAGGTTTTAGGAAAATTCGCAAAGCCGGAAGAGCCGAAGAAAAAGGTGGCGGCAGCTCCAGCAGCTCCCGTCAAGGATGACGACGCAATGATCGCCGCAGCAATTGCAGCTGCAGTCGACAAGACAAGGTAAGGTATTATGAGCAATAAGAAAAAGATCAGATTTATGTGCACAGCTTTCCGTGACGGTTTCCAGTCCGTATACGGAGCAAGAGTATTTACAAAAGATTTCATGCCAGCAGTTGCAGCTGCAAGAGAAGCAGGAATCACACACTTCGAAGCAGGTGGCGGAGCTAGATTCCAGTCCCTCTATTTCTATACAAACGAAGATGCTTTCGACATGATGGACGAATTCAGAAGAGTCGCTGGACCAGATGCTAACCTCCAGACTCTCGCTCGTGGCGTCAACATTGTTGGTCTCGATTCCCAGCCAAGAGATATGATCAAGCTCCATGCTGAACTCTTCAAGAAGCATGGTATGACAACAATCAGAAACTTCGATGCTCTCAACGACGTCAACAACCTTATCGACAGCGGTAACGCTATCCATAATGCCGGTCTCAAGCACGAAGTCACAGTAACAATGATGAGCCTTCCAGAGGGCGTAACAGGTGCTCATGATCCAGATTTCTATGAGAGAATACTCAAGGAAATCATCGCAGCAAAGATCCCATTCGATTCTCTCTGCTTCAAGGATGCATCAGGTACATCTACTCCTCACGTTGTCTATGAGACAATCAAGAGAGCAAGAAAGCTTGTGGGACCAAACATGAACATCGTATTCCACTCCCACGAAACAGCAGGTGTCTCCATCCAGCAGTACATGGCAGCCATCGAAGCTGGTGCAAGCCAGGTCGACCTCTCCATGTCTCCTGTATCAGGTGGAACATGTCAGCCAGACATCATCACAATGTGGCATGCTCTCAGAGGAACAGACTACACACTCGACATCGACATCGAGAAGGTCAAGAAGGCAGAGAAGGTCTTCGAAGACTGCATGGCAGACTACTTCCTCCCTCCAGAGGCAACAAAGGTCAACCCTGAAATCCCATTCTTCCCACTCCCAGGTGGAGCTCTCACAGCTAACACACAGATGTTGAGAGACAACAATCTCATGGATAAGTATCCTCAGATCGTTGCAGCTATGGGCGAAACAGTTGCTAAGGGTGGATTCGGAACATCTGTTACACCTGTATCTCAGTTCTACTTCCAGCAGGCATTCAACAACGTTATGTTCGGACCATGGAAGAAGTTCGCTGAAGGTTATGGAAAGATGGTTCTCGGTTACTTCGGAAAGACTCCAGTCGCTCCAGACCCAGAAGTTGTAAAGCTCGCTTCAGAGCAGCTCCATCTTGAGCCAACAACAGAGAAGGTTGTAGACATCAACGACAGAGATCCTAAGAAGGGTGTTGCAGCAGCTAAGGCTATGCTTGAAGCTGAAGGCCTCCCACTCACAGATGAGAACATCTTCATTGCCGGTGCATGTAAGGAAAAGGGAATCCTCTACCTCACAGGAAAGGCAAAGGTCAACGGTGTCAGACTTAAGAGCCAGATGAAGGCTGCTGAGCCAAAGGCAGAAGCTAAGCCAGCTAATGCTAACCACGAATACACAGTCACAGTTGGTGGAAAGGCTTATGGCGTCAAACTCCAGGGCGGCAAGGCAATCGTCAACGGCGTAGAGTATCCTCTCAATGTCGAAGATGGAATCAAGGCTGCTTCTTCTGCTCCTAAGAAGGTCACAAAGACAACAGGAAGCACAGAAGTCAAGGCTCCAATGCCAGGCCTCGCTCTCAGATTCAACGTCAAGGTCGGTGACACTGTAAAGAAGGATCAGGTTCTCTGTGTCATGGAAGCTATGAAGATGGAAAACGAAATCTATGCTCCATGTGACGGTGTTGTTTCTGCTATCGTTGCTACTCAGGGCGCTCAGCTCCAGGCTGGCGATGTCCTCATGACAATCGGCGGAACAGTAGTAGAGGAAGTTGTTGAGGAAGCTCCAGCTCCTGCAGCAGAAGCTCCAAAGGCTCCAGCAGCAAGCGGCAGCACAAACATCACAGCTCCTATGCCAGGCCTCGCTCTCAGATTCAACGTCAATGTTGGTGACGCTGTTAAGAAGGATCAGGTTCTCTGTGTCATGGAAGCTATGAAGATGGAAAACGAAATCTACTCTCCATGTGATGGAACTGTCGCATCCATTAACGTTAACCAGGGTGACCAGCTCCAGGGTGGCGATGTAATCATGACACTCGCGTAAGGGAGAATTGTAATGAACGACATACTTAACGGACTTTATCAGCTGTGGATTACAACTGGACTCTACGGCTTTATCCATGAGGAGAAGGGATGGGGCATGGCTGTCATGATCCTCGTTGGCTTCCTTCTTCTCTACTTGGCTATCAAGAAAGGTTTTGAGCCTCTGTTGCTGATTCCAATTGGAATGGGATGTATTCTTTCAAACATTCCTTACGCTTACATTGCAAGCGTTGACCCCACAAGTACTCATGCAGCAGCTGGATTCATCAAGATTCTTTATGATGCAGGTATCGAAACAGGACTCTTCCCAGTCCTCATCTTCATGGGTGTAGGATCAATGACAGACTTCGGTCCACTCATTGCAAACCCAAAGACTCTCCTTTTGGGAGCTGCCGCCCAGCTGGGTATCTTCACAGCTCTCCTTGGAGCTCTCCTCTTGTCCTACATCCCTGGAATCAACTTCGACCTTGCAATCGCTGGATCAATCGGTATCATCGGAGGCGCTGACGGACCTACAGCTATCTATGTAACATCACGTCTCGCACCTTCATACCTTGGCTCCATCGCTGTCGCAGCATATTCATATATGGCACTGGTTCCTGTTATCCAGCCACCTATCATGAAGATGCTCACAACAGAGAAGGAAAGAAAGATCAGAATGTCTCAGCTCAGACCTGTCTCCAAGACAGAAAAGATTATCTTCCCTATAATGGTAATCACAATCTGTGCTCTTCTCCTTCCTTCCGCAGCTCCACTTATCGGTGCATTGATGTTCGGTAACCTTGCCAAGCAGTGTGGAGTCATCGGAAGACTTGCCGACACAATGGAAAACGCTTTGATGAACATCGTTACAATCTGTCTTGGACTCTCTGTTGGATCTAAGATGGCTGCCGATAGATTCCTCAACCTCGAAACATTGGGAATCCTTTTGTTGGGTATGGTTGCATTCGGAATCGGTACAGCAGGTGGTGTACTCTTGGCAAAGCTTATGAACAAGCTGGATCCAAAGCATCCTATCAACCCACTCATCGGAGCTGCAGGTGTATCTGCCGTTCCAATGGCTGCACGTGTTGCATCTAAGGTTGGACAGGAAGCAGACAGTCAGAACTTCCTCTTGATGCATGCAATGGGACCAAACGTTGCAGGTGTTATCGGAAGTGCTGTTGCTGCAGGAACACTCTTGGCTGTTGTTCCTGGAATGCTCCAGTCTCTCCAGCCACTTTTGGGCTGATAATCCTATTAGCTTACACGGCTCACCTGAAAGGGTGGGCCTTTATTGTTGACTACTCTCATTAAGTGTATATAATGTACTTATTCAATAATTACAATTTAAAGGAAGCAATGACTCTATTTATCTCAAATTCGTCAGATGACGCCATCTATCTACAGATCGAGAATCAGATAAAAGATCAGATTCTCAAAGGTGAACTCATTCCAGGGACTCCCCTCCCTTCAATGAGAATCCTAGCCAAAGACCTGAGAGTCAGCGTCATCACTGTCCAGAAAGCATATGAGAATCTCTCTAGAGAAGGATTCATCACATCAGGCGTGGGCAGAGGAACTTTTGTCAGCGACATCAAGGCTTCGGTTCTCAAGGAGAAGAACTTATCTCTTGTGGAGGAAGCTGTAATAGACGCTGCAAGAAAGGCCAGACGCGGCGGTATTGATAAAGAAAAAGTCATTGCTCTATTTGAAAAACACTTCAACAACGAGGTAGGCAATGACGACACTGGAAACAAAGAATTTAAGTAAAGAATACTCTTCTTTTCTTCTGGATAACATTAATCTGAAAATTAACGGTGGAGAAATAACTGCCCTTGTAGGTGAAAACGGAGCAGGAAAAAGCACCACCATCGGATGTATCTCATCAATCATCAAGAAAACCGGGGGAACAATCCTATTCAAAGGAAAAGATATCTCCCAACTCACTTCCAAGGAAAGGGAGAGCTTGGCTTTTGCCTATGACGACATCTCCTTCCCTTTGGATTTCACTATCAAAGACATAGAGAAATATGGGAGTCTCCTATTCTCCAACTGGAACAAGGAAAAATGGGACTCTCTGGTAAAGAGGCTTTCACTACCTGAAGGAAAGAAACTCAGAGAGTTTTCAAAGGGAATGAAGGCAAAGGCTGAGATTGCATATTGCCTCTCCCATGATCCTGATTTAGTAATCCTTGACGAAACAACAGCCAGCCTCGACCCTGTGGTAAGGGACGAGCTGATGGATCTCTTCCAAGAATTTGTAATGGATGATAACAAGGCAATTCTATTCTCCTCCCATATCACAAGCGACTTGGAAAAGATTGCAGACAGAATCATCTTCATCCATCAAGGAAGACTTGTTCTTAGCGTAGACCATAATGAACTGGAAGAGAAATGGGGAGTCGCCCATGTAGAGAAGACCTTCCCTTCCTTAAAGGAAGAAGGCGTTACATACGAGAGGACAAGAGCCTACTCTAAGGATCTTCTTATTTCTGACAGGGATAGTTTCAAAGAACTACATCCAAATGCTGTCGTAGATAACGCGACTATAGAATCAATACTCTTGATGATAGCTAAAGGAGAGGAAGAATGATCAAAGCACTTTTATATAAAGATTTCAACGCACTATCAAGATACGCCAAGATAATGCTGGTGGTGGCTATAGTTTGCTCTTTCTTATTTAAGGATGAAGGTGCATCACTGATAGTCATGATATATGCAGCATCATTAATGCTCACAACAATGGCAATAGACGAAAGAGAACACTTTCTTCGTAGGGCTATATCGGACTCGGGAAGAAATAAGGTGATCATCGGAGAGAAATACTTACTTCTGTTTCTATTAGTTGTCGTAGGTGTTGCCTTGTCTTTAGTCATGGAGCTTTTGATGGCTGTGGTTTATAAGAGGCCTATAGAGTGGGAAAGCCTATGCTTCCTTATTCTCTCCGGCTTTGCCCTCACTTCATTCTCCGGTGGAACTACTATTCCCCTCACTTTGAAGTTTGGCTCAGAAAAGGCAAGAATAATCCTTCTTTTATGTTACATGGTTCCAGCGGTATTATTGATGTGGCTTCTCCCTTCCATCAATCTAACCCTTTCCACACTGGCTATTTCCTTGATAGTCATCGCTGTCTCCTTGGCAATATACATCGTGTCATTCTTAATATCGCTGAAAATATTGGACTCCAAGGACTTTTAGAGAACCTTTCCTCTCTGTGAAGATACTAATATTCAGTGTATAAATCTTTTCGTAGATAAAAACACCATTGGTGTAGGCTACAATGATTCCCCTCGGGGATGCATTGATTATATTTCCTCAGAGAGGAAGTCCTGTCTTTTTTTGCTGATAAATCTTAAGCACATTTAACATGGAGATTAATCAAATAACGCATAAAAAACGCATATCACCCCTGACAATAGTCTATATTGTAACTCTTTATGATACAAGTAATTAGAGTTTTTCTATGTCATGCGTATCTGATAGAATAAAACACAAAATAAACGCATGGGTACGCATGAAAATGAAATATTTACGCATGATCCATATGCGTCAACGTTAAACAAAGAACAGGTTAAGAAGAGAGAAAAATCCTTATTCTTATTGCCATTGTAATGTAGTTTCTTTCATTATTTCACGGAGAAGTACTCGGAGCTTAAGACTTTTCGATATCATTTCCTCTTTTTGAGAAAAAGAATTGCGCATTCCACCTCTTAGAATCCATAATTAGAAAACAGAGAGGTGGATATGACAGGAAAAAGAAAAGACTACATCACTTGGGACGAATACTTCATGGGAGTAGCTGTACTCTCTTCTATGAGAAGCAAGGATCCTAATACCCAGGTAGGTGCATGCATAGTTTCTGAAGACAATAAGATCATTGGCGTCGGCTACAATGGTTTTCCTCGTGGATGCAGTGATGACGATCTTCCTTGGGCTAGAGAGGGAGATTGGGGCGAAACAAAGTATCCATACGTTTGCCATGCAGAATTAAATGCAATTCTTAACTGCAATAATTCATCCCTTCTCAGAGGCTCTACTCTCTATGTAGCGCTCTTCCCATGTAATGAGTGTGCAAAGGCAGTAATACAGAGCGGTATAAAGAGAATTGTTTATCTTTCAGATAAATACAAAGACAGTGACGCTACAAAGGCTAGTAAGCGAATGCTGGATGCTGCAGGAGTGAAATATACTCACCTGGAAACAGAAAGAAAAGAACTGGTATTAAAGCTAGAGTAGTTTATGGATTACTCCATTAGAGATATCAAGGAAGAAGAAATATCAGAGCTAGATAGGTTTCTCTATCTAGCCATTTATGTGCATAAGGGAGAGACACCTCCCCCTTATAAAATCATCTATAAACCCGAGCTGCAAGTTTATGTAAAGAACCTAGGAAAGGAAAAAGATGACCATATTCTTGTGGCGGAAGCGAATAACAAAATAGTCGGTGCCGCGTGGGTAAGGATCATGGATGACTACGGCCACATAGATGATGAAACACCTTCTTTGATTATCTCAGTGGAAGAGGAATACAGAGGAAAAGGAATAGGAAAAAGCCTCTTATCTTCTATGATTTCTCTTCTCACGACAAAAGGCTACAAGAGCCTTTCCCTATCCTGCCAGAAAGAAAACTATGCCTGTGATATCTACAGAAGCTTTGGCTTCTATGTTGTCTATGATATTGATGACGAATATATAATGAGAAAGGACCTCTAAAACTATTTTTCTATACAAAGTGACCATCATTTCTTTTGTTGCACATTGTTGCTTTTCTTTTTGACATATCAATTTTCTGCTATATAATAATTATATATAGGTGGGTATCACAGACCGCTGCCATTGCCAGACAGAAGCTAAGGGGCCCCTTTATTCGTGTAAAACACAAATTAAGGGAGCAAATGCAATGTTCAAAATCACAGTCAATTCAATAATCACAGAAACAAGCGAAAACAAGTCTCTCTTACGTTATTTAAGAGATGATCTCAAGATCACATCAGCCAAAGACGGATGCTCTGAAGGAGCATGTGGAACATGCACTATTCTCTATGATGGAGAAGCTGTAAAAGCATGTACCCTCACCACAAAGATGGCTGACGGTCACTCTGTCATTACAGTGGAAGGTCTCTCAGAATGGGAAAAGAGAGTCTATGACTACTCTTTTGGAAAGGCAGGAGCCGTTCAATGTGGATTCTGTATTCCTGGAATGGTAATGGCTGCAAAAGGCCTTTTGGATAAGACACCAGATCCAAGTGAAGACGAGATAAGATATGCAATACGAAACAACATATGTAGGTGCACCGGCTATGTAAAGATCGTAGAAGCAATAAGAATAGCTGCAACTATCTTCAGACAGGGGGAACTAGAAGAAGAGAAGGATGAATGGAGAATCGGTGCAAGGGTTAAGAGACCTGATGTAAAGGAAAAAGTCTTGGGATATGGTAAGTATCCTGATGACCTTTATGTGGAGGGGATGCTTCATGCCGTTGCACTCAGGTCTAAACACCCTAGAGCAAGAGTCCTCTCTATCAATAAAGATGAAGCTCTGAAGGCAGAGGGTGTAGAGGCTATCTTCACAGCAGAGGATATTCCTGGAAAGAAAACAGTAGGACATATTATAAAGGACTGGGAAGCAATGATAGGCGTGGGAGAAATAACACGCTTCCTTGGCGACCCTATAGCCTTGGTTGTTGCTGATACAAGAGAACATGCAGATAAGGCAAAGAACCTCATTAAAGTGGAGTACGAAGTACTACCTTTTATTGCATCCATAGAAGACGCAAAGAAAGAAGACGCTGTATTAGTTCACCCTGAATACAAGGGAAACATTGCCCAGGAGCGCCATATAACACGAGGAGACGCAGAGAAAGCCATCGCTGAATCAGATTACACATATACTGCAGTATTCACCACTCCTCATACCGAACACGCATTCTTGGAGCCAGAGTGTGCTCTGTCCATGCCCACAGAAGAGGGAGTGAGAATATACTCCACAGACCAAGGCGTCTATGACACCCAGCATGAAACAGCTCCTATGTTAGGTCTTCCTTATGACAAAGTCGAAGTATTCAACTGTCTCATCGGCGGAGGCTTCGGAGGAAAAGAAGACGTAACTGTACAGCACTTATCTGCACTGGCAGCTTATCTTTTGAAGAAACCTGTAAAGATGAAGCTTTCAAGAAGCGAGAGCCTTTTGTTCCATCCTAAGCGCCATCCAATGAGAGAAAAGCTCACCATCGGCGTAGACAAAG
>JALFYG010000024.1 GCA_022784805.1 Spirochaetales bacterium | reverse complement strand
CAAAGAAGCTTACTTCTATTGCCATAAAAAACATGAATCTTGTTCCTTCCGATAATCTAAAGATCGATGAAAGACATCCTTCTTTTGATTTCTCTCTTAAAGGAAGCACTCATGGCTTGAGATTATCAAACGCTACACTGACAAAAATGAGATGGGTGGAGGGAAAAGGAAAGAATGGAAGCGGGGCCTTGGAGGTTCTCTTTGATCGAATGGTCAGGGGACAAAATTCCAGAATCTATTATAAGAGCTTCTGGAGACGTGAAGATTTCGATGATGAAAGATATATGCCTGTTTTCTCTCCTACAGTATATCCAGGGGAGAAGGTGACCATAACTTTCCGTTTTGAACGCTTTAATGGGGAGGGAATGATAGTCTCACCATACATAAAAGATACTTATTCAAAAGAAATAAAGTACCTTGGATGGGAGATATATAGAGACGAAGATTGGCATACATTGACTTTTACTGTTCCGTCTCTTTCCGGTTCCTTCCCAGAAGAGGTAGGAATAGTGTTGGAATCAAATAGCCCTGCAAAATTTAGGGATTTTGGTGTTTTATATATTTCTTCTTTCTCTGTAAGTGGAAATAGTGAGTATTCCATAGATTTCTCTCTTTCAAAGAAGGAGTTTGCATCCATTACTCCGTTCAGTCATAACCATGGGGCATGGGAGATTGTAGATGGAAAGATGGAAGAGATGAGCCTTGATGGAGCGGAAGCTTACACTGGAAACTATTTTGCAGATAATATGATTGTTGAAGGAAGTATAATCCCATATAGAGGAGACAGCCATTTGATAGGAGTAAGAATCCAGGGTGCTGAACGGGGATACTATGGCGGTATCGATGGAGATGGATTCTCTATTATCAAGAAGGAAAAGGGGAAAAAAATTATTCTTTCTCATAGGAAGGCTGAATGGGATTATGATAAAGAATACAAAATGACATTATCTGCCATCGACGATAAAATCTCTCTTTCAATTAATGATAAAGAAGAATTGGCTATTAATGATTGTGATTATAAATATGGCATGGTTGGTTACGGAGAGTTCTCTGGAGGAAGAAGAGCTTTTTGTAATATGAGGGTCAAGGAGGTATGACGATGATGACTAGAAGTGAACTGGCAAAAGACAGAAGCTTGGTTAGGGATAAGGCTGTAGGAGCATTAGTGGGACTCGCCATAGGAGATTCTTTCGGCGATGCATGTCGTCTTCAGGATAATAGGGTGAATTATGGAATAACGACAGATTTTAACTCTGGTGCCACTTGGAGTACTGACGATACTGAGTTTGCCCTTCTTACTGCAAAAACTTTGATTAAATGTAAAGGTAACCTTACTACAGATGATGTGGTTGGAGCATGGATGGAAGATGTTTGTGTCCAGGATGAATATAAAAGGGGAGGAGCCAGCGAGAAAGCTGCTGCAGATAACCTTAGACGTGGATTGAGACCACCAGAGTCTGGTAAGTTTAATACCTTCTTTATGAGTGATGGTACAGCCATGAGAATTCCTCCTGTTGGAATTATTGCTGCTGGAGATCCGGAGAGAGCTATAAAAATGGCGGAAGTGGATGCTTCTATCAGCCACTATCAAGAAGGTATCTGGGGTGCTCAGTCTGTTGCCGCAGCAGTATCTGTCGCCATGGTTGATGGAAGTTTTGAAGAAATAATGGAGGCTGCTCTTCTCCCTATTCCAACTGACAGCTGGCTTTACTATAACCTTACTGAAGCTTTCAAGATCATCGACAGTGTAAACGGCTCTCTCTTTGATTGTTGGATGCCTATCCATGACCTGTTGAAAGCATCTACTTGGGCAACCACTGCAGAGGCTATCCCTAGTGCATATTGTGCACTGAAGCTTTCTCATGACAATTTTAGGGATGGAGTGGTCATTGCAGGTAACTTTGCTAGAGATGCTGACACTATCGGAGCTGTATGCGGTTCCATTCTTGGGGCTCGCTATGGATTAAAAAATATACCTGAGAAGTGGGCAAATAAGGTAAGATATCCTAGTGGAACTTGTCTTCAGTTTACAAAAGGTCTCGATATCTTCCAGGTTGGAGAGGCTTTGGGAGATCTCATCGTTTGATAAGGTAGCGTTATGAAGAAGATATTGGTATTTGGATCATTGAACATCGACATCGTCTATTCTCTTGATCATATAGTAAGACCAGGAGAAACGATTCTAAGCTCAGCCATCGAGAAGAATGCAGGAGGTAAGGGACTTAATCAGGCCTGTGCCATCTCAAAAACTGGATTAGATGTCTACATGGCAGGATGTGTAGGTGAAGATGGAAATATGCTCTTAGATACTCTCTCTTCCTTTGGTGTGGATGTATCTAATGTACACAGAGTAGATATTCCAACAGGAAATGCCATCATCGAAAGAAGTAAGGATGGAGAAAACTCCATTATTCTCTTTGCTGGAGCCAATAGAGTAATTGAGAAAAAGATGATAGACGAAGTGTTATCTTCATTCTCTTCTGGTGACATTATTGTCCTACAAAATGAAATCAATGGCCTTTCTGAAATCATTAATGAAGCCAGCGCCAAAGGAATGTATGTTGTCTTTAATCCAGCGCCCTTCGATGAATCTGTATTCTCTCTTCCTTTAGATAAAGTGAACTTGCTGGTAGTAAATGAGATAGAAGGCGCCGGAATTGCCGGTAAAGATGAGAATGCATCATACACTGAGATTCTCGATGCCCTGAAAGAAAAGTATCCAGAAAACGAAGTGATTATGACTTGTGGTAAGAATGGCTCTTATTGGCAGAAAGGCGAAGATAGACTCTATAACGAAGCCATGAGAGTAAATACAGTAGACACTACAGCAGCTGGAGATACTTTCATTGGATATTTCATCGCCTCCAGGGAGCTGGGATACACAGTGAAAGAATCTATGTCTTATGCCACTATCGCTTCTTCAATTACTGTAACGAGAAAAGGTGCGGCAGGTAGTGTCCCTGAGGGGAAAGAAGTCTTCAAATAATAGAGAAAATGTAGGTGAAAGGTGGTCCATCGGTTACAAACGGTGGGCTCTTTCTTTATAAGAAATAGACTCGCGGAAAATAGGCTTTATTCTTTGTATCCAAAACTTGTAATAGACAGAAATCACTTTTATTCTTAATGAAGCAGGTGAAGAAATGAAAAAAATATGGCTCTCTTTGATAATTATTACTTCTGTAATCATAATAATGGCATCATGTACTCCAGATTCACCTTCTTCCACCTATAGTGTGACATATCTTGGTGTGGATGGAGGAGTAATTACGACTCATGTAGTCAAGGAAGGAAAGAATGATGTTCCTCCTTCAGAGGGAGAACTGCCCGTGAATGAGGAGTTCTATTGGTCTCTTACTGAAGATGGAGATATTTTTGATTTCAGTACTCCTATTACAGAAGACATCGTCCTTTATCCAATATCAAAGACGAAGAGAGTAAATGTAGACTTCTTTTATTATGAAGACGCAAAACCGATTACATCAAAGCTATGTAAGACAGGATCTAAGGTCTCAGTCTCAGACCTGGGCTTTGATGACAAAATCTATAGTGCAAAGTTTTACGAAATTGAAACAGATAAGGAATTTAATTCATCTCTTTCATATAGTGAAGAGGGGTATAAATTAACATGTAAGATATACTCAGATAAACTTTCTATCTCGGAAGATTGTGCTGTCAAAGGAACTGATAGCTTGAGAGCCAGGAAAGGCAGTTATACATTGAGTATTCCCAGGTATCTCAATGAAACAAAAGTGAAGGCTATTGATAATGAAGCCTTTTCTGCAAAGGAAGGAGAAAAATCATATTCTTTTACTAAGCTCATTCTTCCCGATACTCTGACTTCAATCGGAGAAAAAGCTTTTATGAACTGCAAGGAACTTGTAGAGGTGACACTTCCTCATGGTGTTTCTGTATTAAGTGATTCTATCTTTGAAGGATGCATAAGTCTTAAGATGTTTTCGTGTAACAACGAAGTCGCATCCATTGGTAAGAATGCCTTCAAGGATTGCAGTAACCTTGCTTCAGTTACACTGTCGAATAATTTGAAGTCTATTGGAGACTATGCGTTTACTTCCTGCATAAGTCTTCCAAAGATCTTTATTCCAAGCTCTGTCTCAAGTATCGGAGAAGATGCTTTCTATGACTGCAGGATAATGAAAGAGATTATTATTGATGGGGATCTGCTATCTTTGCCAGGAGCAGCATGGGGTGGAAATGAAATGTATTACACAGACAAGGGTGCCAGAGGATGCAAAGATTATCATTTTTCGATAAAAAATCTGGAAGGGGAAGAACTCTATAGCAACTAATCATGAAAATGCTGGGTCCACTGGGAATAAAACCTAGTTTTATCCTCCTTTAGATACGCTCTTCAGTATTCTCCTTCTCCTCCGTCCAAGAAATAAGAGTTCAGATTCAAGGGATCATAAATTCCTATGTCTGTAACGATTCCTGTGATCAAGGAGGGTGGTGTGATATCGAAGGCTGGATAGTAGCCTTTGACGCCTTTGGGGGCTGTCCTTACTCCCATCGCCTCCAAAGAGAACTTTGGGTCTCTCATTTCGATTTTTACATCGTCTATTGCCTTATGGAATTTATCAGGATCGCCGGTAACGAAGGTCTTGGTTCCAAAGTATTTTGCACATATGGCTATACCTAATGTTCCTACTTTGTTAACTACGTAGCCATCCATTGTTATGGCGTCAGCGGCTGAAGTAAACACATCGATATTCTCGTTCTTTAAAACGAAGGCAGGCATGTTATCTGTAATGACAGTGGTGTCGAATCCCATTTCAGACAGCACTGTGGCTGTGAGTCTTGCCCCTTGGAAATAAGGCCTTGTCTCTGGACAGAAGAACCTTACATTCTTTCCCTCTTCTTTGAGAGTGCGGGCCATCATACCCACGATTGTTTCCCCAAAGCATTGGGTCATTACAGCGCCACCATCAGGTATCTCTCTCGCCAGGTAATTTGATATCCTACAGATTCTTGAGTATCTATTGTCATTGAGAGAATAAACATGTTCTCTGATGGCTTCGTCTGCCTTTCTTCCTTCTTTTAAAGCATTTAATGCCACGGGAATGCAGCTTTCGGTAATTGAAGCGTATCTTTTGGAGGTAGTTGGTCGAGAAGTAGATAGAAGGTATGAAGCTTCTTTAAGATACTCCAGTGTCTCTTTTTCTCCCCTATCTCTGCACTCATAGGCTGCAAGGGCCATTCCCATGCCTACTGCTGTGTAGGGGCCTGCAGACTGGGTCACCATATTCTTTATGGCATTTCTTACATCCATGACACTTTTACATACTTCAAAGCGCGTTTCTGTTGGATAGACTCGTCTATCCAAGATTCTTACCATTCCTTCTTCATAAGACGCAATATTTTCATATCTCAGCATAAACGCCAGGTCATGATCTTCTCTCACCATATAGTACCTCATAGATATTGTACTGAAAGAGTTGTTGTTACCAAAGTCTTGTATTGTTAAAATCTAACCTATGTCATCTATTTTATTTAAGAACGCAGGTATTCTTGCAACAGTTAACGGTGGATTTGAGTTTATCGAAAATGGATATTTGGGAGTCGAAGGAAACAGAATCGACTATATAGGTAGGGAAGAGCCCAAAAAGAAGTATGGAGAGGAGAGGGACAGTCATAATCTTATCCTTGCACCAGGCTTTGTTAATTGCCACGGCCACTCTGCCATGAATCTCCTGCGGGGTGTGGGAAGTGATCTTCCACTTCAAGATTGGCTCCATGTAATGTGGCCAATTGAAGACAGAATGAATGAAGATGACCTAAGGTGTGGAATGGAGCTGGCAATAATGGAGATGCTTGCTTCAGGTACAACCAGCTTCACAGATATGTATCTCATGCCTTGGGCTGTTGCAGATACCATCGGAAGAAGTGGAATCAAGGCAAACTTCTCCCGTGTCATGCAGGCTTTCACTGAAATGAGTGACAGCGATTACGATTCATACTACCGAGTTAAGGAGACAGAAGACCTCTACAGGGATTATCACAACGCATATGATGAAAGACTGAAGGTAGATTACGCCATCCACGCTGAGTATACATGTAAGGAACTGGTGGTAAGAAGATATAGCGAGGACTGTAAAAAGAAAGGCCTATGCATGCAGATCCACCTTTCAGAGACAAAGAAAGAGCATGTGGAGTGTATCGAGAAGTTTGGAAAGACACCTACTGAGTGGTTTAATGACCTGGGATGCTTTGAGAACCCGACCCTTGCCGCACACTGCGTATGGGTGGAGGAGAGCGATATGGATATTCTCAAAGAAAAGGGAGTCACCGTTGTCCATAATCCGACTTCAAATTTGAAACTTGGTAGTGGTTATGCTCCTATTCCGGAGATGATCAATAAAGGTATTAACGTTGCGTTGGGTACAGATGGAGCTGCAAGTAACAATAACCTTAATTTCATGGAAGAGATACATCTTGCTTCCATTATCCACAACGGAAGGACAGGGGACCCGACTGTAATGGATCCGACAACAGTATTGAAGATGGCGACCATCAACGGAGCAAAAGCCCAGGGCAGGTTTGATACAGGAAGCCTGGAAGTAGGAAAGAAAGCAGATATCGTGGCCTTCGACACGACAGCCCCTCATCTTATTCCTAATCTCAATCCTGAGGCTCTCTTGGTCTATTCTGCCCAGGGAAGCGATGTGAAGATGACAATGGTTGATGGAAAGATTCTTTATGAGAACGGCATTTATAAGACCATAGATAGAGAAAAAGTCTACTTTGAGGTGAAGAAAAGCGTAGAGAGATTATACGGGAAAAACTAAATGTTTCTATAAATAGTAATATTCTGTGAAAATTCTATTGACAAGTGTTACTATTAAGAGTAACAATTGTGTCATTAATTAAGGAGAAGAATATGAAGAGAAGAACAAGAAGGTGGCGCAAAGCGCCTCATGTATAAGCTTTTTATCCAGAAAAATCTCTAACTAATAAGGAATTAAAAAAATGAAAAAATATTTAGCTATGCTTCTCATCGTATCTCTCGCTCTCGTCTCTGTATTCGCTCAGGGTGCTAAAGAAGAATCAGGGATAAAGACATATAAAGTCGGTATTTGTAACTTCGTAGATGACGCTTCCCTCAACCAGATCTGTGAAAACATCCAGGATCAGCTTGCTGAAATAGAAGCAGAAAAAGGCGTCAAGTTCGATATTAAGTATGATAACTGTAATGCAGACGCAAACGTTCTCGCTCAGATTATTGCAAACTTCATCGCAGATGATGTTGATTTGATGGTTGGTGTTGCAACTCCTGTTGCCATGGCTATGCAGGCAGCAACTGAAGACAATGGCATCCCTGTAGTCTTCGCAGCTGTTTCAGACCCTCTTGCTGCTGGAATCGTAGATTCTCTGGATGCACCGGGGGCTAACCTTACAGGAACCAGTGACTTTTTGGATACAACAGCAGTCATGAACTTGATCTTTGCTCTCAACCCAGATGCTGATAAGATCGGTCTCTTGTATGACGCAGGTCAGGATTCTTCCACAACAGCCATCAAGACAGCAAAGGAATATCTTGCTGGCAAGGGTATTGCATATGTAGAAAGAATGGGAACAACAGTTGACGAAGTCATTCTTGCAACAGAGGCTCTCATTGCAGACAAGGTTGATGCTGTATTCACACCAAGTGACAACACTATCATGACAGCTGAGCTTTCAATCTATGAAATCTTCAACGCTGCAGGAATCCCACAGTTCACAGGTGCAGACTCATTTGCTCTTAACGGTGCATTCCTCGGTTATGGTGTAGACTACGCTAACCTTGGTAGGGAAACAGGAAAGATGGTTGCAGAGATACTCGTAGATGGAAAAGATCCAGCTTCTACTCCTGTACGTACTTTCGACAACGGTACAGCTACTATCAACATTGAGACAGCTGCAGAGCTTGGATACGACTTCGATACTCTTTCATCTATCTTCGCTCCATTCTGTACAAAGGTGGCTTCCATCACAACAGCTGAAAGCTTCAGCGATCTATAAGGAATTAAAATGCTGGAAACAATAATTGGACTTGGCACAACAGCCCTAGAACTGGGCCTAATGAGTTCCCTCACAGTTTTGGCTCTCTTCTTGAGTTACTCCATGCTCAATGTATGTGACCTTTCTACTGACGGCTGCTTCACTTTAGGAGCAGTCGTTGGCGCTGTTACAGCAATTGCTGGGCATCCTCTGTTATCTATCCCTGCAGCCATGGGTGCAGGAGTATTATCAGGATTGGTCACATCTATTCTTCAGACCAAGATGGGAATCGACAGCCTTTTGGCAGGAATCATTGTCAATACAGGGCTTTATTCAGTGAATATTGCAATAATGGGCGGTGCCTCATTATTGAATATGAATAAGACAACCACAATCTTTACAATGATGAAGAGCGCTCTCTCTTCAACATTCCTCGCTTCCTCTTATAAGTTGATCACTGCTCTTATTTTTGTTGCGTTGGTTGTGGTTTTTCTCTCGTTTTTTCTTAAGACTAGGTTGGGACTTTCCTTGAGAGCTACTGGAGATAACCCGGACATGGTGAAGTCCTCGTCAATCAACCCGGCCTTCACTACAATAATCGGTCTCTGTATCTCTTCATCCTTCACAGCGCTTTCCGGATGTTTGTTGGCACAAAGCCAGAAGTCCGTAAACGTAACCATTGGATCGGGTATGGTCACCATAGCTCTTGCTTCCCTCCTCATCGGCAGGGCTTTCATGGGAAAGGGAGGAATTACAAAGAGAGCAATTGGTGTAGTGTTGGGAGCCTTCATATTCCGCTTGGTATATACTATCGCCTTGAGATTCAACTTGCCGGCTTACATGTTGAAGCTCATTTCCTCTGTAATCGTAATCATCGCCATCTCATTCCCATACTTCAAAGGAAAGAAAGATGATTTCATCAGAATCCATAGGGCAAAGAAGGAGGCTGGAAATGCTTGAGATCAAAGGTGTCTCCAAAACATTCAACCCCAACACGGTTTTTGAAAAGAAAGCGCTCGTGGATATAAACCTGAGAGTGGAGAAGGGTGAGTTTATCTCAATAATCGGCGCCAACGGTGCTGGTAAGTCCACACTCTTCAACGCTATCTCCGGTTCCTTCCTTACGGATGAGGGAAAGAT
>JALFYG010000263.1 GCA_022784805.1 Spirochaetales bacterium | reverse complement strand
AGAAATTCTCAATACCGGAGGAAAAGATGAAGGAAATGCTGGATGAATTCCTCAGCGCCCTTCCTTCAGACATAAAGAGGTTCTTGATCCAAGAAAAGAAGACTAATAAGGTGGCTTAAACAACTGCGAAGTTTGAGTTATATATTGATCCTCAGTCAGGACAGTTACCTCCATATAGTGAAATGGTAGAATATTTCATGAAGAAAGGACTTTTTGATGACAGTGATTTGTTAAAGGAATTCATTGGGAAATAACTGGTGATTGAGACAAGGAGAAAAAAGAGTTCTTCTGTGATCACTCCATCACAGAAGAGATACGGCTTATAAACTCCTGGGTTCTCTTTTCTTTGGGAGAAGTAAAGATAGTCTCAGGGTCTCCTTCCTCCACCACGACTCCTTCTTCCATGAATACAACTCTAGAAGCAACACGTCTTGCAAATCCCATCTCATGTGTTACCACAATCATTGTCATGCCGTCTTCAGCAAGTCTCTTCATTACCTCCAGTACTTCTCCTGTAAGTTCTGGATCTAATGCGGAGGTGGGCTCATCGAAGTATATCACCTCAGGGTTTGTAGCAAGAGCTCTTGCTATTGCCACCCTCTGCTGCTGTCCACCTGAGAGTTGGATTGGATAATGGTCCTTCCATTTCTCCATTCCAACTTTCTCCAGCATGGAGAGGGCGGTATCAAGAGCGTCTTTCTTATTGATCTTTCTTGCTGTAACAAGACCTTCCATGACATTCTCAAGAGCCGTCATATTAGAAAAGAGATTATAGTTCTGGAAAACAAAACCTGTTTTGAGCCTGATTTCTCTTATCTCCTTCTTGGAGATTGTCTTTAACTCATGTTCCTTTCCATCAAAGACGAGAGTTCCTCCGTCTGCCTTCTCCAAGAAGTCCAGGCATCTAAGGAGAGTGGTCTTTCCAGAACCGCTACGGCCTAGAATGGCAACTACGTCACCTTTGTCTACGGAAAGATTAAGGCCCTTCAGGATCTGGGTGTCTCCAAAGCTTTTGATAATGTTTCTGGCTTCAAGAATCATACGCTCTCCTTTCTGAATCCCTTGGCATTCAGTTTCTTCTCTCCGTATGCCTGTACCTTGGTGAGGACAGTACAGAACATGAGATAAATGAATCCTACTTCAAGGTAAAGAACCAGAGGTTCATAGGTTCTTGCGACTATTCTCTGTGTCTGCATAAACATCTCAGTTACTGTGATGTTTGCAGCAAGAGAAGTGTCCTTCACCATGCAGATAAGAGAATTAAAGAGAGTAGGGAATGCAGTTCTCAATGCCTGAGGCAAAACGATGCGTCTCATTGTCTGCATCCATGATAGCCCTATACACTCTCCAGCCTCCAGCTGTCCCACAGGGACGCTCTCGATGGCTGCTCTTATTGTCTCTGCGCTATATGCCCCCTCATTTATTGAGAACACAAGAACTGCTGCAGGAAATGGATCAATCAATATTCCAAGGCTTGGTAAGCCATAGAAGACAACAAACAATTGGACTAGTAATGGAGTTCCTCTTACAACCCAGATATAAAATCTGGCAATCTTCTGCAGTACAGGAATCCTCCTGTACTGCACAAGTGCAGTGAAGGTGGCGATTATAAGTGAGAAAAAGAAAGATAGAAGCGTGAGGGGAAT
Source organism: Spirochaetales bacterium (assembly GCA_022784805.1). Classification (GTDB taxonomy): domain Bacteria; phylum Spirochaetota; class Spirochaetia; order Sphaerochaetales; family Sphaerochaetaceae; genus Ornithospirochaeta. The sequence continues at coordinate 3,257 of JALFYG010000263.1, read as the reverse complement.
GGTCATCATGAGACCAGGCTTCAGTATCTTCCAGAATGAATCTATTACCAATGAGAGAATATTGTTGTCCATAATCTCTCTGATATTACATCAAAGGTTACTGTTATCCAACAGATGCAAAATGTACCCCTCTTAATAATGAGATAAGAGATGCATTCTTATCTCAGGAGGTTCTTATGAAAAGAACAGATATGAAAGGGAGAGTGTTTATCATTCTCAACGTGGTAATGGTGTTGGCCTTACTGGCAGTAACATTCATTTCGTGTATTCCAGACCTTCCTACCGAGGAAGATATTGTCATTACACCCCCTATCCCCGACCCTCTTCCGGGAGAAGGCACGGAAGAGGAGCCGGAACTTCCTAAGGCTTGGGTCTGGCATCTCACTGGCGTTTGTCCTGATACCCTGGCGTTTCAGATTCCTGAAGATGAGAGTGGTGTCCAGATTCTTCTCAATGGAAAGGAATCAAAGATTGTTTCTGATGGAGACGAATATGTAATTCTCTCAGAAAGAGTCAGAATGGCAGTCAAGAAGCTGGAAGGTAAATGGGAAGTATACCTGGACGGAACAGAGTGTGGTTACTTTATTTATGAGTAAGAGAGCAGGGTCGAAAGACCCTCTCTCTTAAGATAAACAAAGTAGTCTTTAGTTATCATGAGATGTTTTATTTGTCTTTGAAGCAATAGAGTGCTTTAAAAAGTGATAGCTAAGATAGGGGAATTAAGAAAACTGCCGATTGGATTATCAAAAAGTTGCCGAATGAAATAATGAAATTCTGCCGATTAAAGTATTCAAATAATGCCGATTGCATCGTAATGTAGTAATTATTATCAGAGAAGAGGTGCAATGGATGGAGAAGTCTTCAGATACCAAGAGATACAGAGAAAGGATCATAGATAGGGAGATAAAGAGGTATTTGGAGACCTTTGGTGCAGTATGTATCGAAGGACCTAAGGGCTGTGGCAAGACTTCCAGTTCTAGTCGCTATGCTAATAGCAAATTACTACTCGCTGATCCATCAAACCATTACCAGAATAAGAGGCTCTCAGAGATTGATCCTTCCATGGTGTTACAAGGAGAAACACCTCATCTTATTGACGAATGGCAAGAAGTAGAAGAAATATGGGATGCTGTGAGATATGCTCTCGATCAGCGAGGAGAAAAAGGACAATTCATACTTACAGAATCATCAAGACCAAAGAGAAAGGAATTGAGAGTTCAAAATGGGGCGGGACGCATAGGAAGGCTTAGAATGAGGACAATGTCCCTTTATGAGTCAGGTGATTCTTCTGGAATGGTATCTCTTGAGGAACTTTGTGAAGGAAGGATTACACCTTGTCTGACAGGAGAAGTATCACTTAAGAGCCTTGCGTATTATATAGTTCGGGGTGGTTTTCCTTTTTCTCTTGATGCGCCGGCAGAAAATGCTGGCATCGTTTCTCTCTCATACATTGATACAAATCTAAAGGATGACGCAGAGAGGATTGATGGCATCAAGTACGATATCGAAAAGATGAAGCTTTTATTGAGAAGTCTCGCAAGAAATGAGAGCACGACTGTCACAAAGAAGAGGCTTGAGAATGACATCAAAGAGATAGATGATGGATCAGTGGACTATGATACGGTGAACAAATACTTAGATGTATTTCAACGTTTGTATCTCTTAGACAACCAGAAACCTTTTTCTTCCAATATTCGTTCTACAAGGCGAGTAAAGACAAGAGAGAAGTATCACTTCTCTGATCCTTCATTACCCTGTGCCCTGTTGGGCCTGACGCCAGAGAAACTCATCAATAATATTGAGGCCTTTCAGCGTATGTTTGAATCTCTATGTAATAGAGACATCAAAGTATACGCTGAATCTTTTGGCGCAGAAGTATTCCACTATCAAGACTACTCAAATAGAGAGATAGATACTGTGGTTGAGCTGAAAGACGGTAGATGGTGTGCATTCGAAATAAAGCTAGGTGCCAATCAAATTGATAAAGCTGCACTTAATCTTATTGAAATCAGAGACAAGATAGCAAAGGAAGGCGGCAAGGCGCCTTCTGTGCTGGCTGTGATCTCTGGCATGTCAAATGCTGCTTATCAGAGGAAAGATGGAGTATACGTAGTTCCTATTACAGCATTGAAGAATTGAGATATCGAAGAAGATGAATAAGGGTAAGAAAAGAATTGAGGCAGAGAGTAAACACTTCTTGCCTCATTCTCTAGAGGATGCACCATCCTCTCATAGCTCGAGAGCTATAAGATGCCCAGAATAGATTCTCTATTCTAGAAGAGCATTTTATATTCTTCTTTCTCTTTGCTCTTTGTTTCTCTCTTGAGAAGCCAAATAGCTTCAAGATAAGGGAAACAAACCACCCTGTGTAACGGAAATATGATCTATATGTTTTCATAACCAATTATACCATAGATATAGAGTTTTGTGTGAGATAAATCATTGTTATTTATAAAATTAGTGAGATTTATCTGTTGGAAAGAATTAGACGTTTCTATCATTTTTCTAGGGCTTGGGAAGTAGATAGAAAAACAGAAAACGAACGTCTTTGAGTCTCTTTAGTCTCTATAAGTGAAGCTAGATCTCCATCAATTGAGAACTCCTGGAGATATGATAGGGGTGGAATATCAAAGGAAATAAATAGAGAAGTGCTGTTGCATCTGTTTCCCTCCCTTTGATATTTCCCTCTTTCCATCTCTCTTAAGAGCAGGAGAAGGGAGAAAGATAGTGACAGAGCATGTAAACTGTATAGAAATGCTAATGATTATAAAAATTGGTATCTATTGGTTAAAAGAATAAGAAGACCAAGAGAAATAGGGAAGAAATATTCTCACAGAAATGATTTCTGTAGGAGAGAATGATACAAAAAGAAAAAGCTGGAACGTTGTGTTTCTTTTTGTATATTCTTATTAAAATGGTTTATGTTTCCCCCGATAAAGTATGATTCAAGGCTAAGAATACCGAGAAAATGATGAATAAAATAACCACAGCAATAGCTATCAATCAAAAGTGTCACAGAAATATACAAATTGTTTAAGATTTATATGATTAATTGTTGAATTGATATAATGTTGCATAAAGAGAAGTTTTGAATCATACTTTATTTGTTATGCTAGCATAACACCACGGGGGAAGATTAATAATGAGTAGAGAGATGCCAATGATTGGTATTGAATCTTGTATTCCATCTTTGCTAAGTACACTTAGTTATTATTTTGCCCTTATTATCATCGGAATAAAAAATTAAGCCAGGACAG
>JALFYG010000251.1 GCA_022784805.1 Spirochaetales bacterium | reverse complement strand
TATTATTTGCTTCTGCAGCCTTTTTTCCAGAACCTTCTGTATTCTGATTTTCTCAATGGTGGATTTAAAAGTGAAGGAAGAGTGGGGATAAGGAACGTGGAACACGTTTCCACTTCCCATATATTCCACTAGTTCAATAGGGCTTTCAAAGGCAGCAAGAATGGATATGGAAGGATCAAGTCCTTTCCAGATTTCTTTGATATAGGATGAATGGCGCTGGGAAAGGGCCAGTACATCTGTCCCTTCCGGAAAACTTTTGGTTTTGTCACCCAAAACCATTTCATCTCCATTTTTCAATGAATTTACTATTAATGAAGAGAAGCGGCTTTCCTCTCCGTATACTACTACTTTCATATAGCCCCCATGACGTGTTACTTATGTTGTTGCACAACAAACCACAGGAGTCAATGAAAGTTATTTTAGCTTTTGGAGTGCAAAAGTGACTGAACAGTAGCCGCCGTATAAACCGCTGCGGTTTCAGCTCGAAGTATATTTGTGCGTAAAAGCACAGGAAAGAAACCGTTGTTTTCAGCTAAAACGCATTCTTGGTCACTAAAGCCACCTTCAGGACCTATGAACAAAGATGCAACAATTTTTATATCCTGATTTGTGAACACTTTCTCAATATATGTGGTTTTGCCCCTCATACTTTGGTGAAGAATGACCCTTTTTCCTTCAGAATCCTCAACTGCTTTGGAAAAAGATATTGGACCAGATAGTATCGGTGGACGTGAGCCGCTTTGTTGAACAGCCTCCTTGAGTATGGTCTCAAGTCTCTCTTTTTGATGTGAGGAGAACTCATGTTCCTGGGCGTTCTCCGTGTCCATGAAGATGATTTTTCTTACCCCAATCTCTGTAAGGGCCCTTACTACACTTTCATTCTTTTTGCCTTTCAAAATAGAGACGTATACATCTATGGGGGCGAATGGACCTGAGTAACCGGAGAGAGAATCCAACAGTGTCTCTTCCGGGTTATCTGTAGGCTTCAACAAAAGTGTACCCTCGCTTTCCAGGGTAGCTTCATAGTAATTGTCTTGAGTGTCTTTTGCAGTAAAGACAGTGCCTTTTTCCAGTCTCAGGACTTTCTCAAGATATTGGATCTCCCTTTTTTTAAGGGAGTACAAGGGAGACCCGTCATAATCTTGGCTCAGGAGGAATACCCTCATATGACACTTACCTCGCTGACAGTGACTTCAGGACTCATAGCCTTCTGCTGCTTTTCATATTCCTCTACTGTCAGCCCGCTCTTTACTATCTCAACAGCCTTGATAAGCTGGGTGTCGAAATCAAGATCTGCAACAGGTCTCTCTTCATAATCGAGGGAGTAGATATATTCATTCCTCATTAATAACTTCAACAGGTCCTCAGGTACTCCTGAGTCTTTATATTGTTCTGCAAAGGCAATGATGTTTTCTTTTGTATAATCCGGATGATCTTTCAGCCAGTCTTCAAGGTATGGCTCATTAAAGAATGCAACATATGCCTCCATCTCTTCGTCGGTATAATCCGTATCAACATCAACTACGAAATCCGGGGTGATACCTACTTCATGGATATTGGCTCCGCTTGGAGTGTAGTAGTTGGCTACTGTTATGTTCAGATATCCACCCATAAAGGCGATTGTAAACTGCATGATGCCTTTGCCGAAGGTCTGGCTTCCGACAACGAGAGCCCTGCCGTTGTCTCTCATGGCTCCTGTCAGTATTTCGCTTGCAGAGGCAGTTCCTCCGTTCACCAACAATACTACAGGAACATCTTCATTTACTGCCAGATATCCAGTAGAGGTGTAGACAGTGTCCTTATTATTGGATTTCTCTTTGAATTTGGTGGTCAAAAGTGTCTTTCCGTCAGGAATAAACATATTTGCTATTCCCAGGGCAGATTCAACGATGCCGCCTCCGTTGTTTCTTAAATCAATGATAAAGCTTTCTGCTCCACGTGAAAGCAGGTCTTCCACATCGGAACGGAAACTCTCCTGGGTTGTTTGGGTGAACTCCAGTATTCTTATATATCCGACGTTATCGGCGATGATATCTTTTTCTGTTGAAGGACTGGTGATTTCTTCTGGTGTAAGTGTTACGTCAAAGATACTCTCTCCCCTATGAATTGTCAGCGTGATGGGAGTATTTTTTGTTCCTCTTATCTTCTTACTGGCTTCAGTGCCATCCAATTCATAGATTTCTTCGCCGTCTACATGGCTGATCATATCACCGGAACGTAGGCCCGCCCTATCTGCAGGAGATCCAGGGAAAGGAGATGTGATGATCACCATATATGTAGATGGATCTTCCCAATCAATGTAGGCAGGATTGACCTTTGTGATGTAGATGCCTATTCCTACATATTTACCTGTGGTGTCTTCATTATATTCCTGAGCATTTTCAGGTGTGATGTAATATGAGTACTTGTCTCCAAGAGAGTCGATCATTGCAGAGATGACGGCATTCTGCATTGCCTGACTATCTATTTCGTATAAAAAGTTTGTATCAAGATAGGAGTAGAGATTACCCAAGGCATAGAGCATTTCAGAGAGAGATGCTGCAGTCTGGGCTGAACTATTGGAATCTGATGATCCGTACTGAGCTGACGGCGCCATATACCGCTCGATGGAAGGAGCAGCTGACAGAAATGTGGTCAAAAACACTAAAGCCAAGAATAACACCAATACTTTTTTCATATGAACTATGATAATTCTATTCTTGACTAGTTCCTACATAATAAATCTGTATATTGTGTGTGGATGATTCCTTCACTGAAATGGTCATATTGAATATAATCTTAATATGTCGCTCTTCATAAACTATCCATCTTGGATATCACCATATGTCTTTGAAGGATTACCAGTAAGATGGTATGCAGTGATGTATATCTTTGCATTCGCCACTGCTTATATTCTCTATTTAAGATTGTTGAAGGAAAGAGAAAACAGAGACATAAAAAAAGAGACAGCTGAAGATATGTTTATCTGGGCTGTAGTAGGTCTATTGATCGGTGCAAGAGTCGGCTCCTGTCTTTTTTATGATGATGCCGTCTACTATCTCACTCATCCGTGGATGATCTTCTGGCCATTTAAGGATGGATCTTTTGTAGGACTCCCGGGAATGAGTTACCATGGGGGAGTCATAGGCGCCCTCATTGCCGGCCTTATTTATGCAAGAGTCAAGAAAATAAGCTTTTTAAGGATGGCTGACTTAATAACAGCATCTATTCCTTTTGCCTATACC
>JALFYG010000247.1 GCA_022784805.1 Spirochaetales bacterium | reverse complement strand
TGCTCCTGGCGGCCACATCGAACTGGAAGAAACCAGCATTGAAGCAGCCATAAGGGAAACAAAGGAAGAGACAGGCCTTGATGTCTCAGAATTAAAGGAAAGAGGAACTCTCAGATTCCAGTTCAAAGACGGATTGAGAATGGTCTGCTATGTCTTCGTCACCTCCACATGGGAAGGGGAACTGAAAGAGTGTGACGAAGCAAAGCCTTTCTGGACAGACAAAGCTTCCCTCGATTACGACATGATGTGGAAAGACGACAAGCTCTGGCTCCCTCTTCTTTTGGAAGGAAAAGAATTCGAGGGCTGGTTTGTCTTTGATGACAGAGAGATGCTTGACGCCAAGGTTGAATGTATAAGTGAAGATGAATAAGCCTTTATCTGCCTTGGGGCTCTGGAATATGGGGTCTTGTGATTTCCATAGCCAATTATCCCCAAGGGAAGGAAAAGACATAATAAAAAAAGCATGGAAAAGCGGCATCAAGGCTTTTGATACTGCTTTCTCCTATAATGAATCCGACTCCATCCTCTATAGCGCAATGAAAGAAGCAAGAGTGGAGAGGGATGAGTATGAGATATGGTCCAAAGTAATGCCTGTTCCAACCCTGAGAAAGAAAGTCGATGCATCCAGGCGAAGGCTTGGCAGTGACTGTTTTGATATACTCATGCTCCATTGGCCCAAGGGAGATGAGTCCCTTTTCTCCTCTCTAAAGGAATTGGAGTCTTTAAAGAATGAAGAAGTGACGAGGGAGATAGGAGTAAGCAACTTCCCTCTTCCTCTCCTTTCTTCTGTCACGAAAGATTTCCCCATCTCTTTCCATGAAAGACACCTTTCCCTTATTTGGAACAAGGATTGGAAAGAAGAAAGAAATCTTCCCATCAAGACAATTGCATACTCTCCTGGAGGCTTCGGCCTATTAAGCGGAAAATACTCACGAGACTATCCTCCACAAGATGACAGGAGGACTATCAAGGCATTCTCATCGCCTCTCTTTCCTCTTTTAATGGATAAAATCAACACACTTTCAATTAAGTACGGCTCCTCACCTTACTCTATTGCTTATTCTTGGGTAGAGGCCATGACGCCTTGGGCCATAGTAAGAGGAGCAGGAAAAGAAGAAGATCTACACTTCAACCCACCCTTCCTAGAAGAAAAGGACATAGAAGAACTCACAGAAATTGCTGACAAAATCTCCCTCACCTCTCCTTCTGACAACATCTTCTCTCATAACTGGATGTTGCGATGAATAGTCACGGAGGATAGAATCAAAATATGAAAAGACTCCTAGAGACAGCAACGACAGAGATAGAAATAAAGAAATCCAGATTCATTTCCATCGCATATCCTGTGGAGTCTTTGGAAGAAGTGAAGGAAAAAGTAACTTACACCAGATCCCTTCATCCCAATGCAACTCATGTAGTTCATTCAGCGGTAGTAGGAAAGAGCGGTACTCTTTTCTCATCTTCCGATGACAGGGAACCCAAGAACACCGCAGGGCGTCCCTCTCTTGAAGTGTTGAAGGGATCAGGAATAACAAACATCTGTGTCTGCACCATCAGATACTTCGGGGGAACACTTCTTGGAACCGGAGGCCTGGTCAAAGCCTATGGTGACAGCACAAAAGAAGTGTTAAAGATAGTAAAGACGGAAGAGTTGATAGAAAGAGAGTCTTTTATGGCCATGATGCAATACGATCATTACACTCTTGCCAAGAGACTCTTGGATGAAACTGCAGCCACAGACATTGAAGAAGATTTCGGGGTAGGAATAACAATAAAAGGAAAAATCCCCAAGGAAATGCACGATAATCTTCAAAAAGGCTTTCAAAACATTGGGCAAGGCAGGATTCAGATCACTTTCAATCCTTGACATGTATCCACGATTTTATCTAAAATGCCTTTTGTATTGTTACGGAAGGATGTCCGAGAGGTCGATGGTAGCTGCCTTGAAAGCAGCCGTGGGGCAACTCACCGGGGGTTCGAATCCCTCTCCTTCCGAAACTTATTTGGAGAGGTGCGAGAGAGGCCGAATCGGGCTCCCTGCTAAGGAGTTGACCTGCTAATACCGGGTCCGGGGGTTCGAATCCCCCCTTCTCCGAATATAGTAGCCCTAGGGAACCCTAGGGTTTTCTTTTTGTTAAATGCTTATTATATAATAGATTATTCTCCAAATATAATTTTTCGCATCAATTACAAAATAGGTTGTTTCTTGAAAAGTTCACCCAAAAAGTTCACCTAAAGTATTCTAGTTAAGCTCTAATCATATATAAGAAAATAACTAGAAACCGTAAGCATCGGGATTTACGTGGTCGCTAACACCGTGTAGCGCTGTTTGTGGAACCATTTGCGCTCCTCCTTCAGCATGGCGATGATCTCATCCCTATGCTTGTCCAGCATGCATCCACGTGGCACATACAGGGCCACTGCCTTGCTGAAGTCGGTCATCTGCGTGTACTTGTAGACCGTGTTCCTGTCAACGGAGACAGCCCTTGCTATCTCGCTAATCGTCTTTCCTTCGCTCCATTGTTCCTTTATACTTGTTACTTGGGACATTTTCAGCATCTTTCCTTTGAAACTCCTTAGCTATTATTGATGTACTTTGCTAATAGTTTCTTTCGTGGGACATGCTTGTTGCAACTGTCCCTTTCTCTATTGGAAACTATGCTGAATTCCTATTGGTAACTATGTTGAAATAAATCCTACTATAAACAGTTTTTTCATTGCACTCCATCAGTTCAGTGGAAATAAAAAATGGCACCCACGCTTCAATGAGTGACAGATGTGCAAAAGAAAACCCCGCATGTTTCAGCGAGGTCTCTTTACCTTTTTCAATAATTATCTTGACAGGAAGTCTTCAGAGAGCAGGAACTGCTCCACTCCCACATACTGGATGCCGTTTTCATCCCGCCATGGTTTCATGTAGCCTTTTACGACCACAATTTTCCTGAAGGAATCAGGAATGCGGATAAGGGATGCAATCTCCTGCTCCTTCTTATCGGGCTCATCAATGGACAAAGCCGACTGGATATAATAGCGCTCGTCCCCCCTGTTCACCACAAAGTCGACTTCCAGCTGTTTCCTTACATTCCTTCCATCCTCTGAAGTGGTGTTCACTTCAACCACCCCTACATCCACGTCATACCCGCGTCTTACCAGGTCGTTGTAGAGGACGTTCTCCATGAGATGGGTCTCCTCAATCTGTCTGAAGCCAAGACGCGCATTCCTGAGTCCCGGGTCAGTGTAGTAGTACTTCAAAGGGGTCTTTATATATTTTCGTCCCTTTACGTCATAGCGCTCCGCCCTATCTATCAGGTAGGCATTTCTAAAGAAACCGATATAGTTGTCGATGGTTCCTGGAGAAACACTGATATGCCGCTCGGAGTCAAAGGTATTGGAGAGTTTTGAAGGGTTGGTGAGCGAGCCCACCGATGAAGACAGTACGTTCAGAAGTATCTCCAGCACCTCCTCATCCTTCCTGATGCCATTACGCTCCAACACATCCTTGATATAGGTCTGGGAGAAAAGATCCTTCAGGTAGGAACTCCTCTCCTCGTGGGTTTCAAAGGTCCACACAAGCGGCATGCCACCATAGGTGTAGTAGTCCTGCCATGCACCACGTTTGTCATCCTGATAGTGTTCATAGAACTCGGCGAAGGACAGCGGGTAGACTCTTATCTCATCCGCCCTGTCGCGGAACTGGGTGAGGATGTCGGAAGAGAGCATCTTAGAGTTGCTACCGGTGACATACACATCCACATTCGGGATCTTCATAAGCCCCAGCACCACATCGGTGAAGGTCAGTTTAGCCTCTGGGTCATCCACATAAGGGTTGGGCACGGTCAAAACAAACTGTATCTCATCAAGAAAAACGTAGTAACGTCTCTTTCTGTCCTTTATCCTCTCCTTCACATAGCTGTTGAGCTCGAAAGGATTCCTGTATCTGGCGTTGTCGATTTCATCCAAGGCAAGAGTAATAATCTGGTCTTCCTGTACACCTGACTCCAGGAGCCTGTTGTAATACAGGTTGAAGAGCAGATAGGACTTTCCACATCTTCTTAGGCCAGTCACC
>JALFYG010000227.1 GCA_022784805.1 Spirochaetales bacterium | reverse complement strand
AGATTGTTAACTTTCAATTGATGAAGCAATGGAGCTTTTTATTGATACAGGATATGCAAGACTCTTTGAAATGGGGGATCCTAGTGTATTGGTGGGACATTCTGGAGTAGAACTGGGAGAGATGGTCCTTGAGAAAGCAGGGAGAGAAGTCTTAGAGTATAATCCAAGGTTTTATCGGTCAAAAGACTATTGGGCTGGATGGGCGCTTGCATATTATGAGTGGTATAGCTCTTTGTCTTTTAAGGAAATACTGTCTAAAGTCAGCATGAGTGACATCGAGAATCTTTATTATCCATATCACGAGATGGATATCACATCTTTTTGCGAAGAAATGTCTAGACTAATCAAAAACAGATCAAACGGATCCCGTCTAAAAGGACAAAGACTTGAATTTCATATGACCCAGAAAAGACTTTCTGAAGAATCTGGTGTGTCAAAACGACTTATAGAGCAATACGAGGCAGGAACAAGATCCTTAAGAAAAGCAAGCGCTGAGAGCGTTATAGAGCTATCGAAAGCTTTGCATTGTAATCCTGAAGATATCCTTGAATATCTATAGGATTATTGGGGATGGTATAACAATGGATGAAACACAGTTTATCCGTGTTATTGACCTTTAAGCATTGTGAATAGAGGATAAATGATTCACATTCAACTCTTCTTTTTTGCAAAGACCGAAATATCGATAATAAAGACTAGAAAATAGTGATTCTTTATACCAAAGGAATGAGAAATCTTAATGGGTTTTCAATTATTTCATTTTTCTTCTCTTATTTTTTGTTAGAAATGGACAAAACGCTGTTTATATATATAGGTGCTACTTTTAAACGGTAGGCGGGAAAGGTTACCTCATCCAACATCTGTTTAGAAAACTCAGGCTTTCTCAAATCTAACAGATGAGAGGAGGTGATGTTTATGCTGGATATAGTCATGGAAATCATTCTATGGACTTTAAGACTTGTTACTTCCGTAATAAATCTAATTTTTTCATTAAAATAGTCCCGCCCATCTGGTAGCCACAGATGAGCGAGAAAACATAACTCGTATTCTGAGGTAACCACCGTCTATCGGTAGTGCCTATTTTAAGTCTATGTATGTTTCTTTGTTCCGTCAATAATGATGCATAATAACAGAAAAAGGGATGTAATTTAATTTCAGATTTTGACTAATCAATAGTCGAAAAAAGATTTAAGAAGAGAAAATCAATAACAAAAGATAAAAGGCTTTCCTTTAAAAAAATGAAAGCCCGCAGAACTCTCTACGGGCTTCAAGTTAAATAGATAAAGCTCAACCTTTGTGAACTTCGAAGTATGCCTGGCTATACTTACAGACAGGGCAGACTTCTGGAGCCTTAGTGCCGACTACAATGTGTCCGCAGACTCTGCATTCCCAAATAGTGACGCTGCTCTTTTCAAAGACACTCTTCATCTTGACGTCATTCAAGAGTCTTCTATATCTCTCTTCGTGTCTCTTCTCGATTTCGCCAACCTTACGGAAAGTATCAGCAATGTCATAGAAGCCTTCTTCATCAGCTTCTCTTGCCATTCTTGCATACATATCTGTCCACTCGTAGTTTTCACCTTCAGCTGCAGCTACAAGGTTTTCTGCAGATGTACCGATGTGTCCAAGTGCTTCGAACCAGATTCTTGCATGCTCCTGCTCGTTTCTAGCAGTCTTTAAGAAGATTTCAGCAAGCTCTTCATAACCCTCTCTTTCTGCAATCTTTGCAAAGAAGGTGTACTTGTTTCTAGCCTGGCTTTCACCAGCAAATGCTTCAAGAAGATTCTTTTCAGTCTTTGTTCCGGCATAGAGATTGCCGCCATCTTTTTTTTCCTCGACCTTTTCAAAAACAGATGCAGGTTGTCTACATACTGGGCACTTGAAATCCTCTGGGAGTTCTTCTCCTTCGTAGACATAACCACATACTTTACATTTCCATTTGGCCATTTTTTTATCTCCTTGTTTTAAATCTTCGCTTCTATCCAGGTATGCTGTGTGGAGCATTCTCTCTGCCAGAGGAGAAAGCGGTTCTTCATAGAAAGCAGTGTAAAGCTCCTTTATTTCCTTGTTCTCATGACTGAGTCTATTCTCCATAGCTCCGTCTCTATTGTAGAGGGATGTGATTCTTGCCTTCCTTACTTCGTCTGGATCTTTTTCCAGATCCTTAGGCTGGCCGCCACCACCGATACATCCACCAGGACATGTCATGACTTCTACGGCATGGTACTGCTTTCCACTCTTCTTCATGTCTTCAATGAAAGCCTTGGCATTGGCTGTTCCATAGATGACAGCGACACGAATGAGAACATCTCCAACCTGGATTTCTTTCTCTCTTATTCCTTCGTATCCTCTTACAGCCTTTAACTCTACGTCCTCAAGGTTCTTTCCTGTTACATAGAAGACTGCAGTTCTAAGAGCTGCTTCCATTACTCCACCTGTGTTACCGAAGATGACACCTGCTCCAGTTGCTTCCCCTAGAGGTGAATCGAAAGGTTCGTCTGGAAGAGACAAGAAATCTACCTCTTCTTCTTTTGCCCAAAGAGCCAGTTCGCGAGTAGTGATGACATTATCCATATCCCTGAGCTCAGGCTTACCAAG
>JALFYG010000191.1 GCA_022784805.1 Spirochaetales bacterium | reverse complement strand
TGGTGTGAACAATTTTTTTTAATGAGGTAGATACCCAAAGGCACTCCGTCCCAAAAACCGCGTTGAACTAACACCAGCTTCCGTTCGCCGTCACGAACAGAATAGCATCATTCCTTTACAGCTAAGGACATCTTAGTTTTTATGATTACAATTCCTTCTGGAAGATAGAAATCCGCATTCACGATACAATTGGCAAGTGCTTCTCTTATAGCTCTATGAACAGGTGTGTCTTCAATACGTGTTATTCCATCAAGCGCAAACGGCTTTTCAATGTCTCTAGTCAACTTGTTATATACTCGGAAGAAGAAATCAAAGAGATTTCCAGTCCAATCACCTGAGCTGGACTGAATTCTGTCAATCCATCGAATAGTGGAATCTGGCTCCTCTCTATAATCTAGGAAGTATTCTGGGAAATGGCGTACAATACGGTACTCTTCTCCAAACATAAGCAGACCAGCAGCTGTAGGTCGTAATTCATCATCATTTTTTATTCTGCCTGCTGCGCCTATTTTCTCCAGGTATTCCTCTATAGATAGCTTCCCCCATACGTGGCCAGGCTTTACCGTTGCGTGATAGTTCCTATAACTCTGTATAGTCTCTTCATTCAGATCGGCAATTGAGAAATCTTCTAAAACTTGCATGTCCATGGCCTCTTCAGGTTCATCTCGGAGCATTGATCTGATCTCGGAAGGAGTACAATGGTAATCACCCTCCCAATTTCGTCGATAGGATCCATTCCACATATCATTATTGATATAGACAGGACGCTGTTCCCTTTTGGCTCGTGGAACATGGATTACCATGATCACATCACCATTCAAATCGTATGTCTCGACACTTGCATCAGTAAGCAAATTTATGTTGACCTTGGAACGGTTGTTGATAGTATCCCAAAAGTTCTTTTTTAATTTAGCATCATCCTTAAGCCCGGTTGTATAAAAACTGCCGTCAGAGTTCTCCTCGGCACCTAGAACAATAACGCCCCCGTAACTGTTTGCCATAGAAGAATAGGTCTCCCAAAGGCTATTAGGAAGACCGCCTTTTGCTTTTTTTACTTCTAGCCTATTATTCTCTCTGTATTCATTAAATCTGCGGATATCGAATTTTTCCATGCAAAATTTCCTTAATCTTTGTTCTATATATATTTGCCACTTTTGATACGAAGATTGGCTGGTTTTCCAAATCAACAGGAGTTGAAAATGACACTCCGGATTTGACCATACCATTTATTCGCCCCAATGACAAAGTATGATAACTCGTCTGGTACTGACCCCCCAATTGTCAACAGTTTCTTTGATTGTCATATATTCTTCCATTTCAATAATCTCACTACAGAATACATTTTCTTTAATATTTTATTCGATATTGTTAATAATATTAACAACAAGTAATGCAATAATGGGCAGAAATATCTACGTAATTCCACTAGTCCTGTAAAGCTTAAACTGATACACATTCTATACTTTTCTGGATGAAAAATCTTGAGTGTATCGCTTCCATTAAAGCATTATCATAGAAGAGGCTATGGAGGACTATTTTATGACAAGCACCAAATCCATGAGTAAGATATCTTCCGGTTTGGAAAATGGTGAAGATGGGGTGGGTAAGGAAATAAAGATTGATGTTGAAAGGGAAGGGTGGAAACGATACAGCAAGGTCAGCTATCATCCTATTCTTCTTAATCTCACTATGCCTGAAGTCACTGCTATGTCTATAGGCCTGATGAAAGCGTCGGAGGATGAGAAGCTTTACTCCGATCAGTTCAGAAAGATTGCGAAAGAGATATATAACTCATTGACTGATTATGGAAAAGGATGCCTCTCGAAGATAATGAAAGACAAGGGAATGACTGATGCTTTCTCTAGCGAGATTCGAAGTTACGAATACAGTATTACGAGCAATATCTTACAAATGCTAAAGACAGGTTATCCTGGTACCATCCAGATAAACAGCAACGGAGTCGATTATCTCTTTATCGATTGTTATTTGACCGGTAATGACGGGGATTCTGTGTTTATCAGGACTAAGGAAGGAAAGGAAAGAACCTTTCTTATTTCTGATATATATAGCTGTGAATGCCATATGGATAGAAAAGTTGACTTTGAATGAAATAGAGATATGTATTTATGCTTAGATATTTCAATATAAACGGTGGCGACAAGGAGAAACTAATTGAGGTAATCAGTTCATATTTGGGAATTGAACCCGAGTATCAAGGAACTCCTACAAGGGGATATATAATCGGAAGATATTTGGTCTTATATAACGGAGACTTAATGAACGGCGAGGATGACGAGAAAAGAGTAGATGCTCTTCTTTGTGTTCTAAAAGAAGCTGGGTTTAGTACAGAAGAAGACATGGAGAGGAGAATATCACTACTTTAGTTTATTAATATGGAGAATACCTATGAGACATAAATTAGACTACAGACCAATTACTGATGACGTACTATACATCAATGAACTGGATTTAGCGGATAGAGTACCTTATATAACAACAAGGGACATGGAGAGAGCTGTAACAGGAAAGTGCGAGAAAGAAGGTGGTATTCTCCCCGATGATAACGTAAGAATCTATGTTCCAATAGATATTAATGCAGATTTTATAATGTGGAGGCTGAATGCACTCTTTGTTTTGACGGGTTATCCTACAGAAGAAAATGAATCAGCATACAGCGACGCTGTAAGGAGAATCATTTCTCAATTGGAGAATTACGATCAGATGTGTGTAACAAGAAACTTTGAAGAATCTATTCAAAAAGAACTTGGTGGTGTACGACATAGCAGAGAAGGAATCGAACTGGCAGGGAGAATTGTAGAATATCTAGAAGACAACGATGGAACTGCTGAGTGTTTTCCTTGGGATGAGATAGAAGAATTACGGAAGGAGTTCTGGTTGTGATGAATCTTTTTGTTGGTTTTAGAAATGAACAAACAAAACGTAGTGATGTCCCATCTAATACCATCTCTTTGGATTTAATTATTTGTTAATTGCTTCAAGATCAAGATGCATGTCTATGGCACCAATACTGGCTGTTCTAGTAGCCTAAGTGATGAAAATCTCATTTCTGGTGTTCTTGTCACGATTATGGTAATTGGAACAGTATAAGAAAATGCACCGAGAAGCATTGGTTGATTGATTCTATCGATCAGAATAGTTTTTGTATTATTGTTGGCTTACAACAAAGGCAGTGGATCAAAGAGCTATTGGTCTTGTTGGATTCATTGGTAGTGGTGGTTGAAAAGTCCGCACTCTCTGTGAGAACAAATCTTTTATGCAGAAACAAATGAGGATCAGTAATTCTAAATCAATATTGACGTATTATGCTTGCTGATATTATTATTTGAATGAAGATAGCTGCTTATCTTCCATCGCTTGTTGATGACCTGTGACGGTTCTGACAGGTCGGTAAAATAAAATTGTGACCGAAGTGATGATGTCCTGTGACGGTTCTGACAGGACGGTAAAATAAAATTGTGACCGATGCGATGAAATATCAGAGGGCCATTAGTCTTGGCTCTCTTTTTTTGGAGTTAATTATGAGTGATAAGCTTATATCTAATGTGTATGAGATAAGAGAACTATCATCTTCTTTTTATACTAATTATCCAGAACACTTGTATCCCGAAATACTAAGAAAAAAGGGCAGGCCTTATGATGTAATAGTATTTGAGACGAATTTGGATTACTATGTCTGTGTCCCTTTTAGAACTTATTTAAACCACAATCAAGGTTTTCATTTTTATCCAAAACCGCTTAAAAATGGAGAGAATCCTGGCATAGATTATAGTAAAATGCTTATAATAAAAGAAAACGATTATATAGGTCCATCTTCATTGATCAATGCAACACAGATGGTGTGCTTCAACAAAAATGTTGCCACTATCCAGCAGGAGATATTTGAATATTTAGAAGGATATATTAAAAACGTAACAGGCATAAATATCCTTCATCCAAGCCAATTTAATAGAAAATATCAGTTTTCAACACTGAAGTATTTTCACACGGAATTAGGTATTTAATAAAAGTTTCCATTTATTGTATTTATAAAGATTTGTATCTCACTATTTGAAAACAGTCATTCGATCTTATTGCTACTGATCTGCCCCCGTTTTAAGTAACACTTTTTGTTCCACAGATTCTCCCTAGGTAACAGAAGGAGAAGAATGATGAAATACAAGAAGCTCCCAATCGAAAAGAAAAGGGAGATTGTTGAAGAAGTGATGTTGGAGAAGAACATTGCTGAAGTTACGAGGAAGCACGGCATCCCTTGTGAGAGTTTCCAATCTCGATCGATTACTCTGGTTTATATTCTTTATTTGCTTGATGAGGAATATATCGTGGTATATACTTAAAGTGTAAGGAGGTGCTAGCCATGATGACTGCAAAGCTGTTTGAAAATGGCCGGAGTCAGGCGGTACGGCTGCCAAAGGAGTGCCGTTTCTCCGGTGATGAAGTGGCAATCAACAAGGTTGGAGAAATTGTGATTCTGATGCCCAAAGAGAACCCGTGGGTGGGTTTTCTGAATAGTATGGCACTCTTTTCCGATGATTTCATGAGCGATGGCCGGGAGCAGCCTGGCGAGCAGAAGCGCGAAGCCTTATGAAATATATGCTTGATACAAACATTTGTATTTATGCAATAAAGAATAAACCACCGGAGGTTATCCGAAGATTTCTGAGTCATGATCCTGGTGAGCTGTGCATATCATCCATCACCTACGCAGAACTTATGCATGGCGTTGAAAAAAGCATGGCTGTAGAGCGGAATCGAGTTGCAATTACAATGTTCCTTTCGCCGATATCAGTCATTAGTTTTGACTCCTATGCGGCAGAAGAATATGGAAAGATAAGAGCAGATCTCGAACGGAAGGGCACACCGATTGGCCCGATGGATATGCTGATTGCGGCTCATGCAAAATCAGAGGATTTGATCTTGGTCACAAATAACACCCGTGAATTTGAGAGGGTTGAAGACTTGGAAGTTGAAGACTGGACAAAGGAATAATTGAGTCGGACCTGGAAAAGGAAGACTTAGGGTAATCTTCCGCATTTGGTAATCTGCCCGGTCCAAATTCTTCTATGGATGAGAGAACAGGAGAAAACAACTGACGGTTAATGCTTTCCCTCATTACACATGAGGAAAAAACCTTGTTTGAAGCGGTGCGTGCTCGCATCAAATGTTATTCGTAGAAGCAGGGGCGTTCTGTTCAATCCACTCTTTCACAAGGCTGACACTGATATTCAGGGTATCGGTAATATCTTCCGCACTGTGACCTTTCCATACACTCTTAGTTTTGCGGCTTTCTGGGGGGGTATCCGCCGATAGAAACGCCTTCTGCCAAACTTTCAGCGCGTTCTTAGGCTTTAGCATCATATTTAAGTTGTACAGGTGATTCTTTTTTGGACAACCCTCTGAGCACCTCGAAAACCTGCGTAAATAAAGGCACTTTCTGCAGTATGATATATCTGCTTTTATTCATTTATATTAATGTGACATATACTTCATGATTAATCTACTGTAATTACTGATAAATAATAGGATTATTTCCTACATATACCCTTTATGTGTGTTTATTTCTCTGATGAATATATCTTCCGGGACATTTATCATGGCTTTCTCTTCTTTTGCGATTATCAACTGTCAGAATTGAAGCTTTCGCTTCAATTACGATTATTGGTCATTTAAGAGAAGATGGATTGTTTTACTACCTTCTGGAGATACCGGTGTCATTACTGATTTTCTCTTTTAAAGATGGATTACTTCTCTTCTATGATAAGAATACTTTACCTCTTACAGTATTCATCCTTTGTACTGCTATTTCACTTCTATTTATACTTTGATAAAAGCGTTCGAAAATTACTTTTCAAAATTGTGGACAACTCTTCTTCTGATAGTCTCCTAGTATCACATAGATACCTATAGATTGGTTTCAAAAATTCTATTGAATATTTTTTATCCAATCCTTTGGTAAAAGG
>JALFYG010000182.1 GCA_022784805.1 Spirochaetales bacterium | reverse complement strand
TGTATTTCTTCGTCCCATTTTTTCATACATCTTTTCTCTGTTGTGGTGGATATTGATAGATAAATAACAAGTGAATCTGTTCAATGAAAACAGTCGGTATTATAACTAAGGAAGGAGGGCTTTATGAGGTGTTTTCAGAAGCCGATTTCTTGGCTTTTTCTTATTTATTTTGTCGTCTTGTTCTTTGAGCGATCTCAGAGCTTAATAAGAACTTTTTCTTTATCTAGAAAAGAAATGTTCTCCAGCGTTTTTGATATCTATGTCAATTGCATAGCTCTTGTGTCTCTTCTCTCTTTCTTAGTGATGTTGTGTTTTTTCAACAAAGGATTCTGGGCTTCCCTTATTAACAGTAGTGCAAAGGTAGATTACTCTATGCTCTCTTTTACCGCAGGAGTCCTACTAGTTTCAGGAATGGTCCACACGGAGTATACAATTCCTGGAATTCAGTTTGCGTCCTATGGTGCCCTGATCATAGCCATGGTCTTGAAGACAATCGAGAAAAACGGAATGG
Source organism: Spirochaetales bacterium (assembly GCA_022784805.1). GTDB lineage: Bacteria > Spirochaetota > Spirochaetia > Sphaerochaetales > Sphaerochaetaceae > Ornithospirochaeta. The sequence continues at coordinate 1,529 of JALFYG010000182.1, read as the reverse complement.
ATGGAGACAATATCTTGATGTGGTACTCCCTTATATACTCTGTCATGTTCTCAATGGCTATTCCTGTTGTTTACAAATCAAACATCGATAATAAGACTCTCTTCCATGTAATAGAGGCTGTAGTGTCTCTATCTCTTGTTGTGGCTTTTACATATATGCTTAGAAGTGTGTTCTTTAAGAAGGCAGAGAATCTGATGTTTGTCGTTCCTTTCCTGATCATGGCCATAGGGGATGCTTTGATCGTGGCTATGCGCTGGAAGGAGAGTGTAAATGGCTTTGTCCTGATATTTGCAAGCATATCTAGTTTGATGTTTATTGCAGGAAGAATTTTGGTCCAATTCAGACGATAATTTAACTTGCTTTAGAATCTCATACGATACATAATCAGTGCGCTATGGCAAATGGTATTGAAGATTTAAAAGAAAAGAATAAGGGTAGGGCAAAACCTAGAAGTGAAAGACGCTACTCCGGTTGGAGAGAGTCCTTTGGTGAAGAAGACTCTGCTATGCTTCTTGAGAAGGCATCCAGATGGAGTGCCTTCAAAGAAAGCCGTGGTGACTATGACGACGATGGAGACAGCGTCTAATAGTGATATCTCTTTCTCATAGTCACCAAATAAGCTAGGGAAACAAAGAAAGCAATAGCTTCCGCTACCACCAATGTCGCCCATATTCCATCCAAATTCAGGATTTGAGGAAGAATTATGACCAAGGTGCAAGGAAGAATAAAGGTCCTCAAAAATGAGAGAATTGCCGATATTTTTCCATTGTTGAGTGCGGTAAAGAATGATGAGGCGAAGATGTTGATTCCTGCAAACAAAAATGAGAAGGCATAGATATAGAAGGCTCTTACCGTCATGTCAAAGAGATCTCTGTCATATCCTACGAATATATATGATAGAGGCTTAGCCAATATAAAGCTAAGTAGGAGCATTATGACGGAAGTGACGATGATCAACATGGAGATCTTTTTAAACAAGCCTTTCAGCTCTTTATGGTTTTCAGAACCATAATTAAATGAAATGAGCGGGCTGCTTCCTGAAGAAAAACCTATGAAAGAAGCAAGGAACACCATGTTTACATACATTAAGACACTATAGGCTGCAACTCCATCTTCCCCTACAATTCTCATTAACTGGAAGTTAAAGAGCATGGCGACAATGGAAGAGGAAGTATTGGACAATAGTTCCGAGAAACCGTTGGAAGCGCTTTTTCTTATGGCCTTCCAATCGAGTTTTGTTTTGACAAAATGAAGCTTGTTATTCTTTGCAAATGTGAAATAGAGAAGAGGAATCAAGCCTCCCACAGCTTGGCTTATTGCTGTGGCGGCAGCGGCTCCCTTTATTCCCCACCTGAATACAGCGCAGAAGAGCCAATCAAGCACGATGTTTGTTCCGCATCCCAGAACCGTTGCGACTAGTCCCAGCTTTGGCCTTTCTGCTGTGACAAAGAATATTTGGCTTTCCATCTGTACTATGAAAAGAACCACAGTTGAAATAAGGACTCTTCCATATATAGAGCAGTATGAAA
>JALFYG010000174.1 GCA_022784805.1 Spirochaetales bacterium | reverse complement strand
CTTGGTAGGGAAAGTGATGGCGAAGTGAGGGTTGATGAGAGTATCCATCTGGCCCTCTCTGGCTATGAAAGCCACCGCCACAGCATTATCTGGGTCGTCGATATAAGAGCCTTCTTCTTTGAAGTATGAATAATCGGAAGGAAGAAGAGATACCCTCACCCTGGTGATAAGGCTTCTTGGAGGGAGAGTTACCATACCATCCTTTGATTCATTGAGCATCAAAGAGATGGGAATCCACCTTGATTTCACAGTCTTCTTCCTGACGCTTCTTACTTCTGCATTGGCGCCCAAGGTGATCAGGGTGCCAGGAAGGGTGGTCATAGGATTTGTGGCGGCTATTGCGCCTCCAAAAGTAGCGCGCCCTGTAATGAGAGGGCTACCTATGGCAAGGATGTTATCCCTCAACACTTCCGGGATATAGTTACGATGGTTTTTGAGGATACTGTCGAGAGTGACGGTAGCTCCGATTTCAATCATTCTGTCGTTTCTTGTTATCTTCTTCAGTTCCTCTATTCCGTTTAAATAAACAATCTCAGAATCTGTGTTTCTTGATGGATAAGCCTTCGGACGGGTCATGATATTGGTGCCGCCTGCCCAAATCTTTACATTTGGGTATCTGAGGACTGTCTGGCTATATTCAGCGAGAGTGAGAGGAGCATGGATAGATGGGGAGTTAAGACCTTCGTACATTTCTCTTCCTCCTTATGTCCAAAGCCTTTGTCACGACATTCACTTCATCGCTGTTTTCCATGCAGTTGCATTTCACGACGCTCATTGTCCTCTTTATTTCATCCGGGGTGGTTTCTTCTGATGAAATAAGTGACTCAAATATAAGGGAGCGTGAAGCATAGCAGTCTTTGCATGGCTCCACCCCTGCCATTTCATATGCTTTGGTTATGTCTTTCATGTTCCTTGTCTTTTGAAACTGATCGAAGGTTATGATGTTTTTCCCCTTCAGTTCAAAAGCAGGGACCATGCATGATAATTCTGCCTTTCCGTCTATAAGGACAGCGCAAAGACCACACATTCTTCCCTTGCAGTGGGCTGTGTTGCTCTGGTTGTCCAGATTCTCCTGGAGAATCAAAGACAGAGGCTTATTGGAGTTAAGGGAGAGGGTAAGAGTCTTACCGTCAATGGTACAATCTATTTTCATTACTCTTCACCTCCCAAGTATTTCTCAATCTCTTTGTCATCCAAAGGTATTTTGACTCCGCTTCTCTGACCTGTGGCCTGCCAGATGGCTGAAGACAGGGCAGATATAACCAAGGATCTTACCAGATTCTCCAAAGATGAGTATGTACCGATGTCTTTTCTCTCGGAAGAGTAGCTTACGGAAATACTGAAGTTATCTGCTATTTTCACTCCAAGGCTCTCAAATGCAATGAGTGCCGTGCTCTTTATCTTGTCTTTTGTGCCTTTCACATATGGCAGGGCAAGGGCTGCATCAATCCAGACATTCTTTACTTCAGGAATCAAGGATGTCTTTGGAACTACCACTTCGACAACTGCTGTTCCAAACCCTGAATACTCAAACTCGCAGGGGAGTGCAAGATTCTGGGAGTTGAAACGAAGAGATATAGGTAGTTCCGCCTCATCCTTCCTTGCCAGTTGTGATAACTTCATGGTGGCTTTCATCATCTGTGTAAGGAATATGGATGAATATGAAGAGAGAATATCAGGGCCACAGTCAGGAGCCTTCTGTGTTCCCTCCATAAAGAGTACCAGTTCATTCTGGTCAGAACTGGAGAATGTCTTACCTATTGTTTCCTTGAGGTTTCTGTCACCAGTGAGAGTCTGAGGGAAGAAACCTGAGATTGTCACATTCTTTTTTGTGGTATATGAAAGCTGTGACATGAACTGGTTCTCTTTTGCTGTTGTGGTTGAGAAACCAGCTGTGGCCAAACCGGAAGAGAGGCCGATGCCATAGAGATAGCCTTGAAGACCAAACTGCCCTGAGTGAAGAGAAGAAGATGACCATTTTCTATCGAAATCTGAAGAAACTGTGATCTTTCTTACTTTCTCTTCTAGGTCAGTCAAATCGTGTCTAGGAGCCCAGTCAGTGAATCTGGTTGCATCCTTATTTGTGTCGACGATGAAAGAGGAAGGGGTAAGATCCAGCTTGGCTGCAAGACGGGATGTGTGTATTCCTCTGGAAGACATGGCCGCTGCATGAGCCATAGAGCCACAAAACATACTTGGCTTCTTCTGACTCTTCTGTGTTCTGATCGTGGCTTTGAATGATTCAAGGGAATATTTAGGAAGAATATTCACCATGATCTGGCGCTGCAATTCCTTTCCCATGATTGCCCAATAACCTTGGTCAATGACAACTGTTGTCTCTTCATGACGAGGTTTGTTGTTCTTGTCGATCCAAGAGACAGTGTGAAATGAGATGTTTGGGCGTGAAGCAACCCCAGATTCCCTCATTTCACATGGCATTCCTGTGACGGAAGTGGCAATGGAAGTAAAGGAAGCATACATTGCGGGGCCGATGAGATACTCGTCATATTTTGCTGAATATCTATCTGGATGAAGAGTAATGGTCTCCGGCGAACGGCTGAGGGCAGCGGCTACTGTGTCCCTTACCAATGTCTGCCACTGTGAAGGACACTCAACATGCATTGTTCCATTTGAATCCTGCCAGCTGAGGATAGGATATCTGTTGAATGTCTCCACATCTCCATCCTCCATTTCAAAGCTGGATTCGACTTTCTTCATCTGCTGTCTTTCTTCGTCACCTTCTCCGTTATCATCAAGACCCCATGAAAAGAAGAGAGGATCAGGGAAATCAGAGTCATCCTCTTTAAAATCCAAAGCGGAAGTGATGACTTTTATTTTCTCCAGAGCAAGCTCTGTAGTTTCATAATCAGGGCCGAAGAGCACTAATAAAGGCTGTCCTTTATATGCAATGTAATCAGATGCCAAAAGAGGCATCTTAGTGCCCATTATGTTTATTTCATTAACACCAGGAATGTTAGCTGCTGTCAAAGTGAAGAATCTGGAATCAAATTCCGGCATATCAAATCCGTCCAGCTTTTTTCCTGCTTCTGTAGAACGGAGGATCATGCCACATCTCATGGTGTATCTTGAGAAAGATTTACGGTCAGCCATAGAAATACAATAACACTTACTGTTGACTGCATGCAAGAAATGAAAGGTCCAGAGATCTTGAAGATAGGCAAAGAGTCCTCAACAAGAGAAGTGGAAGGACTGAAGTATTCCGTCTTCCAAAGGAATAAAAAATAAATACATAGGTCCAAAGTCTCTCGGATGTGGCAGAAATCATCACAAAAATTAGGTTGCGTTTTGTTGCAAAAAAAGAGGAGAATCACATGAATTCAAAAACAGCAGATGTATCTAACATCTACTCATTGGACGGAAGAGTCCCTATCGGCAAGGCTATACCATTCGGTATTCAGCATGTACTTGCCATGTTTGTTTCCGATGTCACACCTATTATCTTGATATCAGGAGTCGCCCTTATTGATGGCCAGCCTTTCTCAGCAACCGATACAGCACGTATCATTCAGGCTGCGATGCTTATAGCAGGTCTTGGTACATTGATCCAGCTCTATCCAATATGGAAAGTCGGAGCCAAACTTCCTGTCGTCATGGGTTTGAGCTTCACATTCCTCTCTCCAATGATGCTTCTTGCTTCCAGGGACTACGGCATCATGATCGGTGCAGTAATAGTCGGTGGATGTGTGGAAGGTATTTTAGGTTTAACGGCCAAGTATTGGCGTCGATTTATAACACCAGTCGTTTCCGCATGTGTTGTTACTACTATTGGATTCTCACTGCTTTCAACCGGTATCTCAACACTTGCTTCATCAAGTGCATATCCGATGGGATCTTGGCAGAACCTTCTCGTAGGAGGAATAACACTGCTTTCATGTCTTCTTTTCCATTCATTCTTTAAGTGTTTCATGAAAAATCTATATGTCTTGATGGGCTTGGTTGTGTGATATATCGTCTCCATCTTCTTTGGCATGGTCGATTTCTCTTCCATAATGCAGCCTGTCAAGGAACTCGGTGTCTTATCATTCCCTAGGTTATTTGTTACCACACCTAAATTTGAACTTGGTGCAATTGTGTCAGTAACATTGGTTTTCTTGGTTTCGGCAGCAGAAACAATAGGAGATACAAGTGCTATCTGCCAAGGAGGACTTGGAAGAAACATTACAGAGAAAGAGGTCTCAGAATCTCTTTGCTGTGATGGTTTTATGTCTGCCATCTCTGCTGGTGTTTTCGGATGCTCTCCTATTACATCCTTCAGTCAGAACGTAGGGCTTGTTGCCATGACCAAGGTAGTTAATAGGTTTGCTATCATGTTTGGTGCTCTCATCCTTATCATCTCTGGTCTTTTCCCACCAATCGGAGCATTCTTCTCAACACTTCCTTCTTGTGTTCTCGGAGGATGCACTGTAATTATGTTTGGCACTATTATTGTAAGTGGTATTACGATGCTAAATTCCGTTCAGTGGAATGAGAAGACAACTCTTGTTGTTGCAACATCTCTCTGTGTCGGTATTTGTGTCACACAGGTTGACGGCTTCTTCGCTTACTTCCCATCTATTGTTGGTGATATCTTCGCAGGAAATCCAGTTGCAGGTGTATTTGTTGTTGCAATGGTAATGTCACTTATTATTCCCGATAAGAAAGCAGAAGCATAAAAACACAGAAGCTCCCGAAAGGGGGCTTCTGACATTCAGAATCTAACACATCTCCAAAGCATGGCTTCTGGCACCCTTGCAAGTGTCGCTGCTTTGGTTACTCAGAATCTAACACATGTTGATTTGCACAAAAAAAGAAAGAAAAGAAATAACAATTACGAAATAAATTGAACAGAACATCTCATCAGTTAGAATAAAATAAAAACCTATAAAAACCCGAGTATCAAGATGAGTGAGTTGAAGTAAGAAAATGCCGAGGGTAATTCGGCATTAGTAGGAGCTTGGAGCGAAAAACTCCTCCAGGATTTTTAAAAAAATACATCTTCATTCTCATCATCTTCATACTCATCATCTTCATTCTCATCATCTTCATACATGTATCTATTATCGTATCCACCAAAGTAGTTTCCTATAGAAAGGGTGTTAAGGCGATCTGATAAGAAACTCGACAACTTATAAAAGGAATCATAAGAGATCAGTTTGAAATAATAGGCTTTGACAAGAAAGTCATTCATAATATCATGAGCGAAATAAAAATATTCTTTATAATCATTATGTGTGATTTCATAATACTTAACCCATAATTCAGAATAATCTATAAGTGTTTTTAAACCATTCTCTAGCGAACTCATTTTATTTGTTAAATAAAAATCGAGAGAATAAAAGTAAAACAATCTAGAATAAACTCTTATATCTTTTTCAGAAGGGTAGAAAACAGGTACAGAAAGATAAGCAGAATAGATAGAGATAATTTCATTCAGCAATGCCGGTCGATCAAAATCGCTTTCATTTCTATTCCACTCGGTAAAAAGAAAATTCCCAAAATTATATAGCATTCTTTTTCCAAAGGAAGCAATTGATTCTGGTAAATGTAATAAATCCATAGATCGATAAATATTAAGTATTTCATCGAAAGAAGAAAATCCATTAGAATAATATAGAATCATGGCATAATTATGTTTTAAATTAAGAATTCTATAACTATTTGTTCTGGTTTTTGCTGTTTTTTCAAGGAGTTTTATTAATTCCTTAAACTCCAGAATCAAAAAATCGATATACTTGGAAATATCATCATAATGAGAAAGAAATTTTATATGCTGAATTAATTCAGCCAATCCCAATAAGCAAAACTCTGTTTCTCGATGTTTAATCCCTAGCATTTCTTTTTTAGAAAGATATAATTGTTTAAGATCTTCTAAAGACTTATTGAAATAAAGAAATGCAATATAGTTATCAGCAGTAGGATTAATTATTTTGTAATAATTATCTTCATAATCCTTAATAACTTGTAAAGTTGCTTCTTTTATAGACAAATATTGGAAAAGAAAAACATGTTCAGAATTCGAAGGTAGAGAATGAAGAACCCTTTGACATTCTTCGATCAATACTATTTTTTCTCTGTGTGTTGTCAAGTTGTTCATAAACGCTATTTCTAAAAGAGTTTCCATGTTTTCAACCCCAAAGCATTGCTCAAAGGAATCTAGATCATCGGTTGAACAAGAAAGAAGGGAATCGACAACTTTAAGAAGCAACGCTTTACCTCGTTGTAAATATATTTTTTGAATACACAGTTTCAGATGAGCAAGTAGGCATTTTATATGAAGAAATCCGGGTAAATTATTGGCTGAAATAATTAGAGAAAAAATAGAGTGCATTATTTCTTCTTTTGCCAGAGCTTGATAAGCTGTTATGAGATCTCCCATTGTTTTTACTATGGCATTTTCTAGTTTAGGAAAAAACACTTTTTTTTGTATTAGATTTATAAAGGCTGCAAAAAGTTCTTCTTCATTTGAGTAATTGAGTTTGTAGATCTTAGCAAAGAGATTAAGAGGGTTGTTTGAGGCTGCATCCTCATAAGTAAGAGTTTTAATTTGACTAAAGAATAATAAGAAAGATGCCGTTTGATATCTCTCTGATGTCCTGGCTTTTTCTTCGTCATAACTAGGATTTGAAAATGAATCCCCATATAAGTATTTTGAAAGAAGTAAAACGGCGGTCTCATAATCTCTGAGATAGAAAGAAAAAGCACCTTTGAAGTATAATCCTTCTAAATCCTTCCATGTGTTAGGCAAGACTTCATATTGCTTTTCGAAAGCGAAAAATGATTTATCATCAAGTAGATTTTGAAGATGTTTTTCTACTACAAAGCTAATGAATTTTTTTAGATCTTCCTCTGGGAGTATTTCGACCAAAACCTGTAAATCGTATGTATTAAAGCTTTTTTGGTATTCTTTCTTGTGGTATTCGATTTCACATTTTCTAATATCATTTGGGACAATTGTAGTAATATGTTGATTACGGATTAAATAATCACGAGTTGCCTTGGCAATGATAGGGTGAACTCTGAAGTATTCTTCATCGATATAATCGACCACTGATCGGTTTTCGATATTTCTGATTTTTTCAAAATCTTCAACAGTCTTAAAGACGAGATCCTCTTTTCCTTCGTCATTTAAAAAAGATAATCCTTTAATAACAGACTTATTCCATGAATTAAGACAACATAGCACATAAAAGTAAGTGGTATAACCTAATTCTTGAAATTCAGCATCAATATATCTTTTTACAAGCACTTCGTGAGGTGTACCCTTGCTAGTACTTTCATTGCAATAGAAGTTAGGGTCTCTACGATTGCTATCGTCTGCTTTTCGCGATATCTCCTTGCATAGAGATAAATAGAGGGGCATTCCTTTTGTTAAAGAATATAGAAAATCGAGAATGGTTTTATCTTCTTGTGACCCATCTCCGAGACATATTCCTGCATCCTTTAAGTAGTTAAACACATATTTTTTTTCTAAGTCTTGCAGTTGGTATATGCGGTTAAATAAAAGCTTTGTCCAATAGATGTTTTCCGTCTTGATGCAATCTCTTCCTGAAATGATCCAGATTGCGGTATTTGAATGCCAAATTAAATCTAGCAGAAATCCGAATGAATCACCGTGAATTTTAGACTGAAATTGTTCGAAGGTGTCCAACAAAAAGACAACAGAAGGGGATTTTGTTCGGTATTTTTTATTGTCTTGCAGGTCATCTGCAAAACAAAGAGGGAGTATACTATGCAGAAGCTCGACGCTATCGGTAGAATCTATCTCATCGATTCTTTCATCGAGATAATTTTTTTTACAGAATTCCACAAAACGATTATCTTCTACTTTTTCAACTATCTGTTTGACGTCATTGAAAATACTTTTAATCTTATCAAATCTATCGGATACTTTGGACATGATGGTGTTGGCAGTATCTTTCATAAGATTAGTTTTATTGTGGCATAGGCTTTCTAATGTTTCTTGAAAAGAATTATCTTTATCAATTTCATAATCTGATTTGTTTAGAAGCAACGAAATTTTCAAGAGACAAAGATTTGTTCTTAACATTACATAATTAAATGGATTACGGGATAGGCCTTTGACTAATGCTTGTGTTAATCCTCTTTTGATAATTATTCCGCCCTCAGAATAAGCAAAATCATATTTAACGCAAGCATATTCCAGCACCTGTAAGGGTTTGCTTGGATCTGTCTGAGTAACGATTTGATTTAAACTTCTCCAAAACTCATTCGTATTTTCAATTCTCTCTTTCAGAAAAGTACTTTTTCCTATTCCTCCTATACCATATAAATACATGACCTCAGTTATATCTTCTGGCTGTAATAAATCAATATTATTGTCTTTATTAAGGTCTGCATCGTATTTTCGATTTATGTTGTTATGGTACTGAAGTAGTACATCATAAAACTTTCTAGTGAATTTTTCTCTATCTTGGAAAAACAAGGGTGTTTGTAGTTGTTTGAAAATAGGCTTTCCCATAATTGATCCTCTATACCGTTTCTATTCTAATCTAGATTTTCAACAATAGAAAAATTTTCAGTTTTTATCTAAGAATTAAAATTGTCAAAATATACACCCCCCTTAATCCTCTTGTCTTGTGTTATATTTATTGACATGGAAATAAAAGAAGAAATGATAGCTTTAGCTTCCAAGCTGAAGATATACCAAGATACATATTATAAAGAAGGTAAGTCTCTTGTTTCAGATAGCGAATACGATAGGCTTACTGATCGTCTTATTGCCCTGGAAAAAGAGTTCCCTGAGTTTGCTGCCCCAGATAGCCCTACAAAAAGAGTCGGTTCTGACTTGACTAACGATTTCCCAGAAGTCCAGCACTCTATTCCAGTCTTATCTCTCGACAAAGCGTATTCAGATGAAAGTGTCTTAGACTTCTTCTCCCGTTCAATCGAGAAGAAGGGGGGAGAGCTCTCATTTGCAGCCGAGGAGAAAATAGATGGTATCTCAATGGTTCTTTATTATGAAGATGGAATCCTTGTGAGAGCCGTCACAAGAGGAAACGGAAGCGTGGGCAACGACGTTACTCCAAATATTGTAACTATCCCATCTATTCCTCTTTCTCTCCCGGAAAGCATAGATATTGCTGTAAGAGGAGAAGTCTATTTACCTAAAAAAGAATTTGAAAAAGTAAATGCAACTCTTCCTGATGACCAGAAGGCAGCCAACCCAAGGAATCTTGCAGCTGGAACAGTAAGACGTCAAAAGTCCCAGGAAGCTGCAAGAATACCTCTTGATATGTATTGTTATGAAGGATTCTGGGGAGATGAGGAAGAGACACCAAAAGACCATCTCCATATCATGAAGAAACTCTCAGATCTAGGATTCAGAATCAACCCGGACTTTGCTTTCTTTGCTCGCACTAAAGAAGAAGCAGAGGCAAAACTGAAAGAGGCAGGTCTAGAAGGTGATGGATATGGCTTTAATGACATTAAAGACTATATCTCACGTATGACTCAAAAGAGACCTACATTGGATCATGAAATAGATGGTTTGGTGTTCAAGATCAATGAACTTGATGTAAGACAGGAATTTGGCTACACAGAGCACCATCCAAGATGGGCCATTGCCTATAAATTTGAGTCCCCTCAGGCTGAAACAGTATTAAATAGTATCACTATACAAGTAGGAAGAACCGGAAGAATCACACCGGTAGCCGAGATAGCTCCTACAGCCCTTGGTGGCTCAACTATCAAGCGTGCCACTCTCCATAACCAGGAATACATCGACTCCTTGGAACTTGCCATTGGAGACAGAGTCTCCATAACAAAGAGAGGAGATGTCATTCCCGCAGTGGAGGAAGTAGTTGAAAAAAATGAGATGGGTAACACCACTTACCGCATCCCACTGACATGTCCTTGCTGTGGAGCCGAGCTTGTTCATAAAGGAGTTCATCTTTTCTGTCCAAACTATGACTGTCCTGACCAAGCAAAGGGTAGAATCTCTTTCTTCTCATCCCGAGACCAGATGGACATTGAATCTCTGGGGCCAAAGACTGTGGAACTTTTGTGGAATAACAAGCTTTTAAAGAGAGTCGAGGATATCTACACTCTTGATTATTCCAAAGCAACTGAAATGAAGATCCAAGGCATTGGTGACAAAACAGTAGATGCTCTTAAGAAAGGTGTGGAAGAGTCTAAAAACAGGCCATACACAACTGTTCTTTCTTCTTTAGGCATCCCTGAGGTTGGAACAAAGACAGCCAAAATCCTCTCAGACGGAGGCTTCGATTCCTTTGAAAAGCTTCGTCTTGCTGCAGAGAAAGGAGACGTAGAACCATTCTTGGCTATCAAGGGAATGGGTGAAGAGACAGCAAAGACTCTGATCGAAGCTTTCAGGGATCCGAACCTATTAAAGACTATCGATGCCCTTACTTCCCTTGGCCTCCATGTATCTGAAGAGATGGACAAGAAAGAAGAAGAGGATAAGGCCCAGATCTTCACTGGAGAAGTATGGTGTGTCACAGGATCCTTTGAAAACTTCAATCCGCGGTCTAAGGCTCTCAAGGAAATAGAGATAAGGGGAGGAAGGACAGTATCCAGTGTGACAGGAAAAACCACACACCTCCTTGCCGGAAAGGGTGGAGGCTCAAAGAGAGCCGAGGCTGAGAAACTTGGAGTCAGGATAATCAATGAAGAAGAGTTTATGCTTCTCTTGGGCATACAGATAGGGGAAAAGAAGGAAGAAGAGCCAAAACAAGGATTTCTTTTTTAAAGGAATTTGAACGAAAGTATTGGCATAAGAGGCAACAAATAATTACTCTTTTTCCAACCTTATTTTTGCTGGAGGATAGATATGAAGGAACTGGCAATAGAACTTAACGATATTCTTAAAGACTCTTGTGTATATGATTTACTGGGAAAGAAGGGAAAGAATATGTATTTCCCAAAGGGAATAGTAGCCCAGTCTGCTGAAGCAGGAGAGAAAGCTAAGAGATACAATGCAACTGTGGGCTTGGCTCAGGAGAAAGGCGAGCCTTTCTGTCTCAGCGACATTTACTCTTCTTTCGTTCCAGGAGTTCTCGCAAAGAAAGACATCTTCTCTTATGCTCCAGGCGGTGGTGACAAGGAGCTGAGAGCTATGTGGAAGAAGGCTATGGTGGAGAAGAACCCGACACTCTCAAGTAAGCTCACATCTCTTCCTATTGTCACAGGTGGTCTTACACATACTATCAGCATAATCGCAACACTCTTTATGGATGAAGGCGATGAAGTCGTATGCCCAGACCTTTATTGGGATAACTATCAGCTTATCTTTGAAGACCTATGTGGCGGAGAGCTTAAGACATTCCCTTCATTCAAGGATGGTGGCTTCAACATCGAAGGAATGAAGAAGGCTCTCATGGAGTGTAAGGGAGAGACTGCAAGAATTATCCTTAACTTCCCAAATAACCCTACCGGTTATTCTCCTTCCAAGAAAGAAGCAGAGGAAATCGTGAAGGCAGTAAAGGAAGTTGCCGATACAGGTAAGAAGGTTCTCGTAATAAGCGACGACGCTTATTTCGGCCTCTTCTATGAAGAAGAAACAGAAAAAGAGTCTCTTTTCGCTCGCTTTGCTGATGCTCATGAAAACATCCTCGCCATCAAGGGCGACGCCGCAACTAAGGAAGAGATGGTATGGGGATTCAGAGTAGGCTTCATCACATACGCAGGAAAGGCTTTGGGAACCAAAGAACTTGATGCTTTGGAGAAAAAGACCCTTGGCGCAGTAAGATGCACAGTATCAAACTGTGACCGCCCTGGTCAGTCTCTCTTGAAGATTGGTATGAAGGGATCATCCTACGAGAAGGACAAGGAGCATCTCTTTGATACAGTAGGCGAGAGATACAGAGTCATCAAAGAGACTCTCGAAGCTTATAAAGACAGCAAGCTACTTCAGCCATATCCATTTAATTCAGGATACTTCATGGCTTTTGATACAATGGGAAGAAACGCAGAAGAACTGAGACTTCATCTTCTTTCCGCTTACGAAGTAGGTGCCATAAACATCATGGGAAGAACCCTCAGATTGGCATACTGCTCCGTTGAGAAAGAAAATCTTGAAGACTTGGTCAAGATTGTTTATAAGGCAGCATCGGAGATATGGAGCTAGACACAAAACTCTACATAACAGGCAGCGACGGCAAGAAATACATGGGTATCGGAGTCTTATGGCTCTTGGAGGAAATAGATAAATCCAAGTCCCTTCGCTCCGCTTCCATGAATATGGGTCTTTCTTATTCCAAAGCTTATGGTATGCTTAAAAAACTAGAAGAAGAGGTTGGAAGACCCTTTGTGGAGAGAAAAAGGGGCGGGGCGGCGAGAGAAGGCCTGGAGCTTACTCCCTTTGCCCGAAGCTATATGGAACTCTATAAAGGCTTTCAGACATCTGCAAAAGCCGCTGCAGAAAAAGAGTTTGTGACATTTAAAGAAAAAGTAGAGACTTTGATCAAGGAGGATGGGAATGGTTAAACAGGAATTCACAATTGAGAGAATCGGAGCAGCAAAAATCGATAATCCAATCAGAATGTCCTCCGTCCATGGTGACGGTAGTGCCGACTACGTAGAGGATACAGACAAAATATACCTCAATATAGATCATGATGAATCTGATAGTTCCAAGGATCAGGAAGATGTCCTGGAACTTGCAGGACCTAGAAAGAAAATCTATTTCAATCCTGCCCATGTCCATGCTGCCATCTGTACCTGCGGTGGAATCTGCCCTGGACTAAACAACGTCATTCGCAGTGTAGTCAGATGTTTCTGGTACAGATACGGTGTCAGAAGAATCTCCGGTATTCCTTTCGGCTATCTTGGTCTCTTGGAAAACTCTCCATGGCCAATGATTGACCTTACCCCTGATGTGGTGGATGACATCCAGGAAAAGGGTGGAACAATCTTGGGTTCTGCTCGTGGTGGTGGAAAAGAAGTGGAGCAGATTGTAGACACTCTTGAGCGTCAGAATATCAACATTCTCGTTACCATTGGAGGTGACGGCACATTGAAAGGCGCTAATGCCATCGGAGAAGAAGTAAAGAAAAGAGGCTTGAAGATAGCTGTCGTCGGTGTTCCAAAGACAATCGACAACGATTTGTCATTCATCGACACATCCTTCGGCTTCGATACTGCCGTTGCATCTGCAGTCCCTGCTGTAAGAGGCGCCCATGTAGAGGCAAAGAGCGCATACAATGGAATAGGACTAGTAAAGGTCATGGGAAGAGAGTCTGGATTTATTGCAGCCCATACATCCCTTGCCCAGAGCGACGTTAACTTCTGCCTTATCCCTGAGAACCCATTTGATCTCGATGGACCTAATGGTCTCTTGCACCACTTGGAGAAGAGAATCCTGGACAGAGGCCACGCTGTAATTCTCGTTGCAGAGGGAGCTGGAACAGACCTTGTTCCTCCTACAGGAGAAGTCGATGCAGGTGGAAACATCAAGTATCAGGATATCGGCGTATTCTTGAAAGAGAGAATCAAGGAATACTTCAAGGAGAAGAATATCCCTGTATCCATCAAGTACATCGATCCTTCCTACATTATCAGAAGTACACCAGCCAATAGTTATGACTCTATTTACTGTGCTCGTCTTGGAGCCCATGCAGTACACGCTGCAATGGCTGGAAAGACACAGTGCATAGCATCCAGTGTCAACAACAGGTTCGTTTACATACCTATCAAAGCTGCAGTTGCAAAGCGCAACCATGTAAATCCTGAAGGAGCTCTTTGGAGAGACGTTCTGGAGAATACAAGACAGCCTGTAAGTATGAAGAACTAAAAGGAGGAAAAATGGCCAAGGCTCTCAACATTGACGTCCCGCTTAATAAGCTGGATAAGATTTTTCTAGATGCATCCCCTTTCTTCAAAGTAGTTCCTTTAAAAATAAGGATGACTTTCGATGAGCTAAATGAAAAGGAACTTGAAAATTTGGAAGAATACGCCAACGTAGAGGATGGAAGTGTTGAAAGATGGGTTCTTGTTCCTGACAGAACTCCCCTTGGCGTCCTCTCTTCAATAATAAGCAGGTCTTTCGGGTTGCTTCCTTCTTATATGGGTTCGTTCTTTGCCCTGGAGGATGATGACTGGGAAAGACTCTGCCCTAATCTTGAAACATACCTCGATCATTGCGGAGACATATTTGAGACTCCTCCTGACGGAACCTTTTGTCTCTGCATGGAGGATTTGGGCTTCGGCTCAAAGAATATGATCCCTCCTCTCATCGCCGCCCTTATGATGCCTACAGAGAGAACCTATGATGAGGCTCAGGAGGCTATTGGTGAAAAAATCGGGGATGCCAGAGAGAAAGGTTTGGACATTGAGGGCAAGAAGGTTCCTCTTTCAGAGTGCCCTCCAGACTTGGATCTCTTGTCTGTGTTCGAGACTGATGAAGACGAATATGTCTTTTCAGATAACCTCTCCCCGGATTTGCAGATCAAAGATGTTTTGACCACCAAAAACAAGAAGAAATATTCCTTTGGGGAAAGACCAAGGGGAAAGAGAACCATGGTGTCGAAATGGACTCCGAAACCATTTACGGACAAGCTTTTGATGAAACAGTACACTGAAGATGGTTTTGAAGGCTTCACCTTTGAGATCACCATGGAAGAAAACGTCTACTCTCTGATCAAAGAGGGTTATCTGACGGCAGAGGAGTATCTTGAATCCCTGAAGTTTGTGATCCAGCAGTCAGCTCCTGACTGTATCTATAAGAAAGGATATGACCTCTTCGGGCCAGACCAGCTCTTCTATTACCAGTTTATCATGGCAATACATGGCGATGAGGCGGAAGAGGTTCTGGACCATGCCAAGAAGGCTGGATGGCGTGAGCCACACATAGATATAAAGAAGATATTGAGGTGAAGATGGATATTGTACCCTCCAGAGTCTTTTCAGGTCTCTACATAATCATTGACACTGTGTTTCTTTTGATTCTGGGGGCGCTTCTCTTTTTCTCAAAGAGACGAAGAGCTTTCTATTTCGGTCTCTTCGGTGGCCTACTGTATTTTCTTGTGGACTATGGAATCTTCTATCTGGCTCTGCATGCCAGAGTTGTAAGCGGGGCCCCCACAGGTCCCTTCTTGTTCTGGCTCAGCATGAGCTACGGTTTTACCAACTTTGCCTGGATTTATCTTATGCTTGATAAAGATGAATATAGAGTCGAGTGGTCTGTATTTATCTTCTTCTATTGGATAGCAGAGGCACTTTTGGCCCAGAATTTCGGCTCTTCCTGGCCTCTGATATCCATTTCACGAACCACCACCTCCTACCATGGGGTGATGGCCCTGATAATGATCGTCGGATACCTTATCCTGATTGTTGAGAACATATTCTATAAGAAGAAAATAAACATCCCATATATTCTCTTTATAGGAATTACTGTACAGCTGGGGTGGGAGACTGCACTTCTTGTCACTGGAATAAGACAATCTGGCTTGGAGACCTTGGTGATCAACTCCCTTATCGAGACCAATCTCGGGCTCCCCTATATTTACCACATACATTCCTTTATCGATAAACGTTTTGGTGAACTACCGCCACCCTAAAGGGTGCCAGCTTCCAGGCTTCGTTGAGAACTGCTTTCAGCATTATTGAATGCTGAGAAGTCTGACATTCTCTCCACCTTTGTACTCCTGTGTTCCGCAGGAGCGCTGGTTATCTTTCCCAGACCAGCGAGCAGGATTGTTTTTGCCGCTT
>JALFYG010000149.1 GCA_022784805.1 Spirochaetales bacterium | reverse complement strand
TCACTCCCGTGAAGATACCGTCCACGATCAGGGAGTGTATTACTTCATTCACCCCCCCTTTCGTAAGCGCATTGTCCACTATTACAGTGAGGCTCTCTATTCCGCTTTCCAATAACTCCTGCAAAAAGGCTCCGATTACATTGAATGTGAGATAGAACACCAGAGCCATTATGGCGATGAAACAAGGGATGGCTGTATATTTACCTGTCAGAACCTTATCGATCTTGACGCTTCTCTTATGCTCCTTGCTCTCATGTGGCTTTACTACTGTACTATAGCACACATCTTCGATGAAAGAGAAACGCATATCAGCCATGGCTGCAGCTCTGTCGAGGCCTCTCTCCTCCTCCATCTGGAGGATGATGTGCTCGATCATCTCTTTCTCGTTTTCTGTAAGATTAAGTGCCTCTTCTACAAGGTGGTCTCCCTCAATGATCTTGCAGGCTGCAAAGCGGAGAGGAATTCCTGCGCTCTTTGCGTGGTCTTCAATAAGATGCATTATGCCATGGATTGCCCTGTGCACGGCGCCGCCGTGGTCTGATGGGGAGCAGAAGTCCTGGCGTCCTGGCTTCTCCTGATAGTAAGCTACATGGATAGCGTGCTTGACAAGCTCATCTACGCCTTCATTCTTACTGGCTGAAATAGGGATTACAGGTATACCCAAAAGTCTCTCCATCTCATTGATCTTTATTGTTCCGCCGTTTCCCCTGACTTCATCCATCATATTGAGGGCCAATACCATTGGGATATCAAGCTCCATCAATTGGAGAGTAAGGTATAGGTTTCTCTCAATATTTGTGGCGTCAACTATATTGATGATTCCCTTTGGGTTCTCCTTGAGGATGAACTCTCTGGAGACAATCTCTTCAGATGTATATGGAGAGAGGGAATAGATTCCTGGAAGATCTGTGACCAAAGTATTCTCATGGCCTCTGATCTCACCGCTCTTTCTGTCCACTGTTACACCAGGGAAGTTTCCCACATGTTGATTAGATCCTGTCAGCTGGTTAAAGAGTGTGGTCTTACCACAGTTCTGGTTGCCAGCAAGGGCAAAGGAGATGGTTTCATTATCAGAGAGAGGGTTCTCACCCTTCTTCTCATGATACTTTCCTTCTTCTCCCAAACCTGGATGGTCCTGGGAATCTCGGAAGAATGGTTTTTCTTCTTCCTTCTCTTTTTCTGCCCTCTCGCACTCTATTTCAGCTGCATCATCTTTTCTTATTGATAGTTCATATCCATGAACCATGAATTCCATAGGGTCACCCATAGGTGCAAGCTTAATAAGTGTCACTAGGGCATCAGGAATGAGGCCCATATCCAGGAAGTGTTGTCTCAGGGATCCTGATCCACCCACTGCAGTTATTCTTGCGCTTTCACCAGGTTTAAGTTCACTTAATCTCATTTAAACTTCTCCATGTGAAAACTATACATCTAAATCAGATTAGTCAATTAGTTTTCACTAACTATCTTACTTATTTTATCTTACACTATCAAAGGGATAAATAAAGACCAAGTTCAAAGATTCTTTTGTCAAACTAATCAAAGGAGAAAGAAACTATTCTTTCTCTTCCTTCTCTTCAAGAATCAATATATACCCCTATGCCTTTCTTTAATCATGGATGACCATTCATGATATGGCAGAAAGACGAAATAAAGACAAAGAGATAGAGGCTCTCAAAGCGAGGAATGAATATCTGGAGAATAAGAATAAGCTCTTTTCTTCCTGGAGGGAAATGAGTGACAAGAAGAAGCTTGTTCTCGCCTTGGTATGGGCTTTTCTGTTGATAGCCATTTCCCTCATTATCACATATACGATCATCAACATAATAAAGAACCCGTTGGAAACAAAAGAAGACTACGAAAGAATCCTTGGTACATTAGATGGAAGGGAATGGAAAATCTCTGAAAGCACAAACAAGGCCCTCTCTTCTCTTTTCCCATCTTCCAAGGGAGAAGCCTCCACCTTGAAGGACGGGGATAGAATCATTTTATTTGTTCTTCTTACTTCAGGTGACAAGATACGCCTCACATTTTCCTATAAAGATGGTCGTATCTTATCTATATATGGAGCACATGTTTTAAACTTGGAATACTCCGAGACTGTATATGGAGGAGGAAGAACACTTACCATTTACTACAAGAGTGAAAAGATCGTGTTTAAAGAGAAAAGATAGGGTCAGCAATGATTCTACAACGTTTTAAAAGCTTGATCCTATAAATGTTACTCCCCAATATACATGTTTCATATTTTACCTCTTTCCAGTCGGAGGAAACCCCGCAGGCTCTTCCTCGTGTGTAGTTGATAAAAACAGTTTCTCTTTTCTCTGAAACACTCAAAAACAACGTCTAAAACCATACTTTTACTCTATAAACCACCCAAAATTTCATTAAAAAGGGGTTTGAGTATCATTCATGTTTTGTGCTAAACCTATCGCAACATGAAGATACTTGTAATAAACCCAGGCTCAACATCTACTAAAGTCAGCGTATTTGAAGATGAAGAAGTAGTATTCACAGACTCTGTCTTCCATGATGCTCCTCTCCTTCTTTCTTTCCCTACAGTTCCTGATCAGACACAAATGAGAAAGGAAGTAACCAGAAACTTTCTTCTTGAAAGAGGAATGGATGTTTCCGATATGGATGTCATTGTTGGAAGAGGTGGCGGCGCCCACAGCCAGAAGGCTGGAGTCACTATCATTGATAAGACTCTCTATGATGACACAAAGAATAATGTAGGTGGCTCAGATCATGCTTCAATGCTTGGAGTTCTTGTAGCCTATGAGCTCGGTGTTGAGTTTAATAAGCCAGCTTATACTCTTAACCCTACAAATATTGATGAATTTATTGATGAAGCAAGAATCACAGGAATCAGTGGTCTCTATCGACATGCTCA
>JALFYG010000102.1 GCA_022784805.1 Spirochaetales bacterium | reverse complement strand
TTCCTGTGCGGGGCCTAGGAGGAAGTCCCTGCTTCTTGGTTCCATCCCACTTGGAGAAGACAAAGATTTCATTAAGCTTCTCCTGGGCCTCGGCACTTAATGCTCTTCTTGTTTCCTTCAGATCCTCTCTTCCTTCTTTCTCGATTAGATCTGTCAAACGATGAATTTCCTTGTCGTAGGGATCAAAGGTGAAGTGAAAAAGAGAGAGGGAGAAACAAGGGTTCACCCACCCTGGGATATCATAACGGCCACTCATGGCACCGGAGAAACCATAGAGAACTTTTCTTTCACCGCCTTTAGTAGAGAGAATCATGACTCCCACCATGGCTCCTTCTCTCAGGAGGGAGAGGGGGTAATTTGAGGCATCTGGAGGGAATGAAACGCTTTGGTTTTCTACTAGCGTTTCATAGAGTTTTCTTGCCTCATTTATTGCGTCTTCGGTTAAAAGAAAAGAAATCATATTGGAATTATGTATTGTGGCTTTATTTCATTCAAGGTCATCTTGAAGTTTTCCTTCTTTCTTGGTAAACATGCTCTTTGTTGTGAGGTTGTCATGGAAAAGGGGAAAATGACCAAAAGAATTTTGATGATGCTTATCGGTAATGTGATACTCGGAATGGGTGCAGGCATGTTGAGGGCCGCAGACTTCGGAGTAGACCCATATCAGTGTTTTGTCTTAGGTGTCGATAAAGTATTGAAACTTGGATATGGAACTACCTTTGTAATTGTAAATGCAATATTCTTGGTTCTGATGATCATCTTTGCCCGTAAGATGTTAAATCTTGGAACACTGGTGAATATGTTCCTATTGGGATATATTATCGACTTCTCTTGTTCATTTCTCCTAACTCTTACTCCGAGCCCGATAGTGGCTGTGAGGGTGATATATTTTATAGTATCTATTCTTCTAATAACCTTTGCTTCTGCTGTTATATATACAGCTGATATGGGAGTATCTACATATGATTGGATCGCCCTTAGGACTGCAGAAGTACAGAAGAAGGTTCCATTCAAGTGGTGTAGGGTTGGAACAGACTTGGTTTGTGTAATTATTGGTCTTGTGTTCGCAATCATTCCTGGAATCGGAACTATTGTTACAGCTTTCTTGTTGGGGCCACTTGTTTCATTCTTCAGAACATATTGTTCAGAACCATTCTTGTATGGAAAGAATCAGGCTGTTTGATCTAAAGCAAAGGAGGAGTTTTAAATGATAGATCCTCAGTTTCAGCAAATGTTCTCCTTGGCACTAAACATCAAAGAGCCTTGGTTTATTAAGAGTCTTGAGTTTGTTCCTTCATCAAAGAATCCTAATACTCTTGAAATGAGAATTGAAGTCGATTTCAAGGATGGGAGCAAATTCAGATATGGAGACTCAGAGGAGCTTTATCCTGTTCATGACACAAGAATGAGGACCTGTAGGCATCTCAATGTCTTCCAATACCGCTGTTATATAACAGCAAGAGTACCAAGAATCCTTCTTCCTAATGGAGATGTAAAGTCTGTAGATCTTCCTTGGGGCGATATGGGAAGTGGCCTTTGTTTGAAATGACGTAGTTTTGAATATGATGCGTGTCTCAGGGATTTTCTCTGAGATTTTTTTGGTAATGAGAGAATTGGTCTACTTGATTCAATAAGTACAAAATTAATTCTACGTTGAGAGTAATAAACTGTTGAAATACTCCTTGTTCTACTCCAGTTGATGATTTAAAGGATGGATTTTTACCATAGTAGTTGAATACTATCAATTGATAGTATATACTATTATTAATTAAGAACAAAGAGGGGGATTATGAGTAATAGAAGAATTGATTCCAAAGCTGATGTTGAGTTGTTTCTTGCAGAATTAAAGATGATTTTGGAATCTGATACCTTTGTGGTTAAACGAGACTTAGATATTTTGATGAAGAAAAAGGGTGAGGATCCAAAAGATCCATGTACGACAGCAAATACAATGGCAACTTTGGAGTATGATAAAAACGATGTGTATGAAGAACTCAAAAAATTGACTATTCGAGAATACGCAGAAACCATCATCGATGACAGAGATAGCACATGGCCTCCTTTTTTTGTTTTTTATAGGAATATTCAATCACAAAATGTTTATATTAAAGTTAAGATACGTGATCGACAAAGTGGAAAAGTTTTTTGTGTTTCGTTTCATTTTGCTAGATATCCCGTTACTAATTCTTTACCATATGCGAATTAGAATAGAGGAGGGAGTAATATATGGATAAAAGTTATTTGATAGAAAGAATTGAGAGAGACTGTCCATTGTGTAATAAAGTTCATCTTCTTGAGAAAAGAAGAAGAGAATCAGTAATGCTAATCAAGAATGAAGAAGTTAAATATGAAGAGACATATTTCTTTTGTCCAAACAGTGTTGGTTACGATGAAGATGAGTTCGTTTCAGCAGAAATGATGGATTATAACCTCCAAAATGCAAGAAATGCGTATCGTAAAGCCCATGGATTACTTACTTCTTATGAGATTGCAGAAGTAAGAGCCTTATACGGCATGAGTCAGTCAGATCTTGCTCTTTTGCTTGGTTGGGGAGAGGTAACAATTACCCGATATGAAACAAAAGCTATTCAAGATGAGACATATGATCAGCTTATTCGTATGGTAAAAGATGACCCATATTATGCATTAAGATGTCTAAAAAAACAAAAAGAACATTTTTCTGTAGGAAAGTATGAAGATTTGGCTGTTGCAATAATTAATCGCATCGATAGTATTGGTGTGGAGAAAATGATATTAAAAAACATTGAGAATCGATATGCTGAATATGATACTCCCTGTGATTTTAATGGGTATCAAGTTTTGGATATTAGCAAGTTGGGAGCTGTAATGGCCTTTTTTGCACAGTATTGTAAAAATCTTTATAAGGTTAAATTAATGAAACTTCTATGGTATGCAGATGCGTTATCTTATCAGAAGAGAAATCATGCAATAACAGGTTTGGTGTACCAACATATGCCTTATGGCGCATTACCTATTGCTAATGTGGAGATCATTAATCTTCCACAGCTTGATGTGGAAGAAATTGAGAAAGATGATGGCGTGATATATCATATTCAGGCAAAGCGAGGCATGACACTGGATGCTTTGACTCCTGATGAGATAGATATCATCTACGCTGTAGCAAAGAAATTCGATAATGTGAAAACCAAAGACATAGTTGAGTACATGCACAAGGAAGAAGCTTATAAAGAAACAGAAATGTTTCAGATAATTCCTTTTTCTCTTTGTAAAAAGCTAAATCAGTTCTAAGAAGTTCTTTGGAAAAGAAGATACAGGAAAAGTGTGATTTCTTGAATGAATATCATTTTGCCAAGAGAAATGCTCTATGTTGTAGGTGCTTCGGGATGAGTCATGGAATAATGCTCCTTTTCTGACTTTAAATGTTATTCTTTATGTCTTTTTAGGATTGCCGTTTCTTGTCTTAGACAATTACGTGATATATTTTAAAAATAAAAGGTTTACACTTGTCTAATTTCTAACTTTTACTTACTTTTCCTTTATTGTTTAAAATTAGAGGAAAAGAATGTTAGAAAAGATATTGATATGCCTGATAGCTGGAGCAGGGGCAGGATTTGGAACAGGACTTGCTGGTCTCTCTGCTGCGGCTGTCATTTCACCTATGCTCATTACCTTTCTTGGGGTTAACCCATATGAAGCAGTAGGGATAGCATTGGCTTCAGATGTGCTTGCTTCTGCAGCATCTGCTTATACATATGGAAAGAACAAGAATATAGATATCAAGAATGGAATGGTTATGCTTATTTCTGTCTTGATATTTACTCTTATCGGCAGTTATATCGCATCTTTCCTTCCTCAATCCACAATGGGCGGTTTTTCAATGTTTATGACTCTCTTTGTAGGCTTGAAGTTTATCTTCCGCCCTGTAATGGATGCAAAGGAAAGCAACAAAGCGAGAAGTAAGAAGAAGGCTGTCATTCAGTCTATTCTATGTGGAATGGTCATTGGTCTTATCTGCGGAGTCGTCGGAGCTGGTGGCGGTATGATGATGCTCTTGATCCTGGTAAGTGTACTTGGCTATGAACTGAAGACCGCTGTAGGAACCAGTGTCTTCATTATGACATTTACTGCACTCACCGGGTCAGTCTCTCACTTTGCAATCGGTGGAGGAGTTACAGATATATCAATTCTCATAATGTGTATTCTCTTTACTCTTATTGCCGCACTTCTTACTTCGAAGTTCGCCAATAAGGCTTCAGAGAAGACAATGAACAGAGCCTTGGGGGTGGGATTATCAATATTGGGAGTTGCGATGATAATCATGAACTTCTTTCTCTGATAATCCAGTGGTACAGAACTAAGGAAAAGGAAGTGATCCTTTTCCTTACCCATATATTGTTTCTTGTCAGGAAATAATATATGGGTTCTTTTTTTCTCCCTGAAACTGTTAGAATAGAGAAGAAGATTAACAATGCCGCTAAAAGGAGAGAGATATGGATACATCAAAGATTAAGGGAATAGATCACATTGGAATTCCTACAAAAGATATTGAGGCTACAATAGCTTTCTATGAAAAGCTTGGATTAAAGGTTTCTTTCAGGACAAAGAATCCTAACAATGGACACAATGTCGCCTTCCTCACTCTTAATGACCTAGTAATCGAAACATATGAAGCTGCTGAGATAAGTGGGAAAAACGGAGCAGTAGATCACTTCTCCCTTCTTGTCAGTGATGTAGAGTCTTTATATAAAGAAGCCCTCGATGAGGGATATGAAATCCTGACCAATGGAATAGAGACACTTCCTTTCTGGGAGAATGGAGTATCATTCTTTAAGGTAAAGGGACCAAACGGAGAAGCCGTAGAGCTCTTGGAAAAGCTCTGATTCCGTTTTCTATTTTTCATTTTGATAGTTACATTATAGATGGAGAGGAGCATGATGGCTCCTCTTCAGGAGGCCTGACATCAACACAAATAATGCTATTGACTATCTATCTTGGAGAGGAGACTTGAGCTTTGATGATTCCCCTTTTAACGAGGTGGATATGTTTATTTGCTCCCAGATTTCCACTGCAGATTTCAAAGGTATAGTCGGGGACAAAGAGATCAGCCTCCATGATGCCTTTCAAGAATACTTCAAGATCTATCAGGTAGATGAAAGCTTGGGTGTCTTACAGTCCCAGTATGTCATGTCAATGTATGACAAAATAAAAGACACTCCAAGATTTAAAGATGTTCTTCTTCGTCATCAGAGAATCCTCTATGATAAGGAAAACGAGGAACAGTTCAGTGCCATAACAATTGTTTTGCCTGATGGCTCAGTCTGCATCAGCTTCAGAGGCACTGATGACACTATCATTGGCTGGAAAGAGGATTGCAATCTCTCTGTCTATGAAACTGTCCCGGCCCAAGAGGATGCCCTGAATTATCTTGTTGATGAATCTCGTTTTGACCAAACTTCAAGAATAAGAATATGTGGACACTCCAAGGGTGGAAACCTTGCAATATACTCCGGTGTATGTGCATCCAAGGAAGTAAGAGAGAGGATAGAAGAGATCTATAGCTTTGATGGTCCTGGGTTCCAGCCATCCTTCTTTGAGAAAGAAGGCTACAAAGAGATAGAAGATAGAATCATAAGCGTCTGGTCACAGAATTCCCTGGTTGGAGTACTCTTGGAGAGTGCAGGTAGAGTTGAGATCGTGCATAGCAGAGTATTCGGTCCCTTGGCTCACGATGGCTTTAATTGGACACTGGTTGGTACCAAGTTTGACAGGGAAAAGGAACTCTCTGAATTCTCTGTATCCTTTAGAAATTTATGTAACCAATATATAGAGAATGCAACCCAGGAAGAGAAGATAGCTCTCTTTAATGAGCTCTTTGATGATCTTCTCTCAAGTGGTTACTCCACACTTACAGAACTGACAAAAATGGGTGTCTCAGAAACAATAAAGTTCTTGATGTCATTAAATGGCAGCAAAGAAGTAAGAGACTTTATTCGCCAGATTATCAAGGGAATAGGAAAAGAGACATCAAAGAAGATAGGTGTATTCAATCCAAACGAAAATCAATGGGTATTATAACTTTCACTTCTGCTTTTTAAACATGACACACAGCTGTCGTGTTGTTGATGCTAGAATGGAGACGGAAGTGAAAGGGATATGAAAATAGAAAGGCTGATTGGGATTCTCTCTATTCTTTTGCAGAAAGACCAAGTTACAGCTCCGGAGCTGGCAGAGATGTTTGAAGTCTCTAAAAGGACTATCAACAGAGATGTCGATGCCTTATTGAGGGCTGGAATTCCCATTGTCACACTTCAGGGAAGTGGAGGGGGAATCAGAATAATGGATGGATACAGAATGGATAAAACCATTCTCTCATCCAAAGATATGAAGATGATCCTCTCTGGCCTCAGAAGCCTCGATAGTGTCAGCGGCAGTAACTATTATTCCCTTCTGATGGAGAAGATTAAAGCTGGATCCTCTGAGTATATAAGCGGTTCAGAATCAATTCTCATAGACTTGTCTTCCTGGAGCAAGGAAGTAAAGGCACCAAAGATAGAGCTGATTCAGAATGCAATAGAAGACGGGCGTGTTTTGAAGTTTGAGTATTATTCTCCAAAAGAGAACTCCATTAGGGAGATAGAGCCATACTACTTGGTCTTCAAATGGTCCAGCTGGTATGTCTATGGATACTGCTTCAGCAGAAATGATTTCAGACTATTCAAGCTCAATCGCATGGCAGGAATAACAGAGGGGTGTATCTTCGATAAAAGAAGTGATGTCCCTATGCCCGATTTATCAAGTGAGAAAGTATTCCCGAGAAAGGGGAGGATGAAAGCCATCTTTGACTCATCCATGAAATGGCGTCTTATCGAGGACTTTGGGTTGGAGTCTTTTAAAGAGCTACCTGATGGAAACCTTTTATTTGAACACGACTACAGTGATGACGAGGGAATACTATCATGGATGCTTACCATGAAGGACAAAGTCACTGTCATTGAACCGGAGAGCATTAGAGAGAAACTCTTTGATATCACATCCGAGATAGTGGAAAAGTATAGAAAAAAGGAGGGACAAGATGAAGAAATGGTATGAAGAGGAGTATGTCTTCGAGATAGAAGTCACTGGATATCTAAGGGGAGACCATACAGAGCATCTCTGCAGGAACGGAGAAGAAATTGGTGATAAATACACCTGTACATATGGAACTCCCGTCAATAAAGATGGGTATGGAATCTGCCAGAAAATGATGCAGATTCTCTATAGCGATATGCAGGCTGTAAGAAGTGGAGGAGACCTAATGCTAGTGGGTGGAAGTGGAAAATATGAAAAGGACTGTGTATGCCCCGATGGATGTGTATGCTTCCACTTGTCTGCAAAGAAAACTGGTGCAGAGAATTTTTATGCTGGAAAGTTTTACGAGGAATAAAGGAGAAGAGGTATATGGCATTTGATTTTAAGAAAGAATACAAAGAGTTTTACATGCCTAAGAATAAGCCGGAGATCGTTAATGTTCCGAAGGCTAACTATATAGCAGTAAGAGGGAAGGGAAACCCCAATGAAGAAGGCGGGGAATATCAACGCGCTGTTGGAGTCCTCTACTCCATAGCTTATACATTGAAGATGAGCTATAAGACGGACCATAAGATTGAGGGATTCTTTGAGTATGTTGTTCCTCCTCTTGAGGGCTTCTGGTGGCAGGAGGGAATAGAAGGTTGTGATTATACGAGTAAGGAAGAGTTTAACTGGATATCAGTAATAAGACTCCCTGACTTCGTAACAAAAGAAGACTTTGATTGGGCAATGAAGACAGCCACAGTGAAAAAGAAAATAGACTGCTCCAAAGCAGAGTATTTGACAGTGGAAGAGGGCTTATGTGTCCAGATCATGCATCAGGGGCCTTTTGATGCCGAGCCAGCCACAGTCGCCATTATAGATCAGTACATTGAAGAGAATGGATATAGAAATGACTTTAGTGAGAAGAGACTTCATCATGAAATCTACATGTCTGACGCAAGAAAAGTGGTTCCTGAGAAATGGAAGACTGTAATCAGGCATCCTGTCGCAAAGAAGGATGAGTAGAAGATAGCATCAAAAACGTCTGTTCATTCATTAAACGCACGCATGAATTTCAAACATTCAGCGTGCGTTTGTTTGCTATGAATTTAGATACCGTCAACTACACCAAGCGCCATTCCGATTGAAACTCTCTTTAGAATCTTTAAGTCCTCATCAGACAAGCCTTCGATAATGGACGCGATGGTACAGGCTTCTTTACTGCTGTCCAATCCAGTGAGCACATAATCCAGATCCAGATGAAGTCCACGGGCAAGAGCATTTATGCAGGAGAGAAGAGTATCAGTGTATTCACCTGTCTTCCTTGTCTTTCTGATTGCACTATACATGGCTGCCGCGGAGATGCCTTCTACCTTAGCAACAGCGCCGATAGATGTGTTTTGGGCATAAGCGGCTTCATCGATTCTTCCCCACATTTCCTTGATCTTCTTTCCGATTTCATATTCCTTAAGTTTGTTTTCATTGTTAGGTGTTCTCATATTAGTTGTTCTCCTTTAGTGCTTTTGCGATTTTCACAAGTGAATACTGGTTTTTTGATGAGAGACATGGATCAATCAGCCTCAACGCTTCCGTCGGCATGGATTGGATTGCCTTCTCCAAATCTCCTTCCAAGAGTGTTTCCGGATCTGAGCCCTTTCTGTTTACATAATCGGTGCCCAGTAGATATGATGGAGTCACTCCAAGTATATCTGATACTCTGATGACTGTTCCAACTCTAAGTGAACTCCCTACTTGCTTTGATACAAGCATGCTCTGATGTGAGAGCCCTGCTTCATTCGCTAGATCAACAAGCGTCATGTTCTGGTCGATGAGAGTCTTGTAGACGTTCTTCCAAAATGTTTTTGATACATTACTGTTAGGCATTGTTTGCCCTCCGATAACAAAAATCTGATGCCTTCTGGCTATCAGGAAAAGAAACAATCTTTTCTTCCTTCCAAGGGCAGGGGAAAGTGGTGCGTTGCACCACCAGCCTAAATATCAAATTGAAGAGAGTAGTGGAAATGAGAGTATAAGTATTATCAAATATCTTTTAGAAAATGATAAAAAACATGCTTGTTTCCATTATACTTGGAAAAATCATAGCAAGATATTGAGCATGTGTTTCCATTATACTTGGAATTTCTAAGCATGTTTCCATTATACTTGGAATTTTGTGATAAAGAATTCCCCAATTTCTTAAGGAAATCAGGGAATTTTTCGACTTTGTTTCCATTATACTTGGCATGTTTCCATTATACTTGGAAAGTGACAACAACAACAAAAATAACAAGTTTTCGGACAGGGCGGATTTGAACCGCCGACCCCTTGGTCCCGAACCAAGTGCGCTAGCCTCTGCGCTACTATCCGTCAACAGAGGAGAGTATATGTTAAAGAGTTTTATTTGTCTATTAAGAAAATAGAGCCATACCATAAGTAAAGGGCCAAAAGATTCAAATAAGGCCATCTAAGAAATCGAAGACAGTGACCCAATAGGCATTGGCAACAGCATCAGGAGAGTTAAATATCTCATGATGAGCATATGGGCACATAACAACATGTACTCGTTCTGCCTTTGAAGCGAATTCCAATTGTCTATCGTTTCTCACAAGAGAATCTGTCTCTGCTTGAAATAGGAGAACAGGAATTGTTACTTTCTTTGCTTCACTTTCTTTCACCATCTTCTCTGTAGCTTTTAGAGATGCGTTTAGCCATGACCAAGTAGCACCATATGTTTGATGATACTCGTTCTCACTTCTCATGTTAAAGAAGTAACTGTATCTTGGGTAACTTGTGGCTGGACAATCAGGATCAGCAAATGATTCGATGGCATCCCAGTCATAGTGGCCGAAAACATATTTGTCCCCAACACCAAAGAAGTTTGCGGAACCTGAAAGGAACTTGGCGGTCCATTCAGGAACAGATCCTAGATTGATTCCTATCATAGGAGATGAAAGAATTGCATAATCAAATACATCTGGATATATCTCCAAGAATCTTGTGGCTATTCCTCCTCCCATGGAGTGCCCAAATAGAACAAGTTTGTTGTCTCCAGAGTGGGGTATCACCACTTCGTCTACAAACTGCTTTACATCATTTGTATACACATCAAAATCATCAACAGCTACTTTGGAAAGATTCTCCGCCACATCTTCTCTCCTTTCGGAGTATCCATGACCATAGTGCTCAATCATATACACGTCATATCCGGAACGTGAAAAATAGTAGATGATTTCACTATACTTTCTGATAAACTCAGTAAAGCCATGGAGAATCACCACAGATCCTTTCTCATTCTCTATGTCAAAATATTCATAATAGATTCTATGACCATCTGTTTTCGCAGAGAGAATTCCTGCAGTTTTTATAGAATCTAAGTAAGGTTCCACTACATTCGTCATCTCGTGATAGTAGTTTTCTTCGCTTATTATTTCAAAATCTTCTCGAGAAATGTCCAAGGGAAGAACATTATATGTTTTTCCTTGGGGCTGTGTTGTGGAGCAGGATACAATAAGTGCGATTAAAAGAGTTAATATGAGAATATTTCTTTTCATATAAGAAAGATAACCATACCACGAAAGATATGGCTATCCATGGAGAAGCTTTTTGGTACAATTAGATTAAAATGTTATCTTTTTGTCTTTTGAGAGCAACATAAATACAACTAGAGTAATGACAGTTATTGCTGTAAGTATTATTGCTACTGCGATGCCATAGTTTCCTTTTGATACATAAATATAGATTTGAATTGTAAGAGTTGTTGCCCTGTAGTTTTATAGAATTACTTCAGAAGAGAGTTCTGTAACAATTGTTATCCAACTTATAAGTGCCCAAGAGATTGTTTCGTTAGTCATCACAGGAATTGTTACCCAAAAACCTTGAATACACAGAAGTGGAAGAAAGAATGACAAGCTACTTATATCCTTTTTTTCGTAGCTATCAAATCTATTGGGAAAAGAAAGGAGTCTCTCTCATAGAAAGACTCCAAACTCTTCTAAAGAGACAGAAAATAATCATGTATTCTTAGGTCATTGGTGAGTTCAGGATGAAATGAGAGTGCTATCTGTGACTTATATTTCACTCCGACTATGTGTCCTTTTGATGTGGCTATTGTGTCTACATCTTCAGAAACACTCTCGATATATGGTGCCCTGATGAAAACCATGGGAAAGTCTTCATAATCCAAGACCTTTCCCCTCTCTTCATAGGAACCCAATTGGCGACCAAAGGCGTTTCTCCTCACAGTTACAGGAAGGGTCGCGAGATAAGTATTCTCATCATTGGAGAGGTGGGAAGAGAGTAGGATAAGACCAGCGCAGGTGGCGAGGGTAGGCATCCCATCATTGATAAGCTCCCTCACTCTTTCAAAGAGCCCAGTCTTATGTAATAGTTTACCTTGGACAGTGCTTTCTCCTCCGGGTAGTACTATTCTTTCGATTCCATCTAGGTCTTCTACCTTTCTTATTTCCTTACACTGGACTCCAAGGTGTTTCAAAGCTTCAATATGCTCATAGAAAGCTCCTTGAAGAGCAAGAACACCTACTTTCATCATCTTCCTCTCTCTTCCATGATGGTTTTGATTTCCTCTGGGTTTATTCCAACCATAGCTTCTCCAAGGTCTTCAGAGAGCTCAGCTATCATCTTTGGGGCATTAAAGTGAGTGACAGCCTCAACAATGGCTCTTGCTCTCTTTTTGGGATCTCCTGACTTGAAAATGCCAGAACCAACAAAGACACCTTCTGCTCCCAACTGCATCATCAGGGCTGCGTCAGCTGGAGTGGCGACACCACCGGCTGCAAAGTTTACAACTGGAAGTTTTCCGTTTTCATTTACATATAGCACCAGATCATATGGAACCTGGAGGAGTTTTGCTTCCTCATAGAGTTCGTCTTTTCTCATGGCGACGATTCTCCTGATCTCGGCGTTCATCTTTCTCATATGCCTTACAGCCTGGATTACATCACCTGTTCCAGGTTCGCCTTTGGTTCTGATCATGGAAGCGCCTTCGTTTATTCTTCTTAATGCTTCTCCAAGGTCTCTTGCTCCACAGACAAATGGAACTCTGAATTGACGCTTATCGATGTGGTAGATATCATCAGCGGGGCTTAATACCTCAGATTCATCGATATAATCGATTTCTATGGCTTCAAGAATCTGAGCCTCTACAAAGTGGCCGATACGGCACTTTGCCATTACAGGAATTGAGACGGCGTCCTGGATTCCTTTGATCATCTTAGGATCACTCATTCTGGATACTCCGCCAGCAGCCCTGATATCAGCTGGGATTCTCTCCAGCGCCATTACTGCACAAGCTCCTGCTTCTTCTGCGATTCTTGCCTGT
>JALFYG010000065.1 GCA_022784805.1 Spirochaetales bacterium | reverse complement strand
TAGGACAAAGGAAAGGGCTGGTGGCTGCACTTTCTGTGATGGAACTGGAAGTATTGCCGTTTATCAAAGGACAAGTGAAAGCGCCTTCCGTCATGATTCCTCCTTCGACGAGGGAGTCTCTGAAGAAGTTCTCTTAAGATTCCAATCTATTGAAAACCAAATCAACAAAGGGCTTGAGTTTATCCAAAGGCGATATAAAGCCAAGCTTGCAGCCCTTTATTTTCAATCATGGACCAATACCTATGACAGCGTTGAAAACTTAAAGCGCATCTATGATATGGCCCTTTCTTGTGGAAAGTTCTCTGAGTTCATAGTATCCACCCGCCCGGACTGTGTCGAGGACGATGTGGCGGATCTTTTGGCGTCTTACATAACCCCAAATAGGGAAGTATGGGTTGAGCTGGGGCTCCAAAGCGCATCTGACGAGACACTGAAAAAAATAAACAGAGGACACACACTCTCAGATTATTATGAGTGTGTCAGCCGCCTACACAAAAGGGGCATAAAGGTCTGTACACATGTGATCATCGGACTCCCGGGAGAGAACCGGGAAGATTTCATAGAGACAGCCAAGGCTTTGAATGCAGCAGGGAGCGAGGGGGTGAAGATACATAACCTTCATATCCCAGGTGGCACAAGAATGGCTGAAGAATATTTAGAGGGCGAGATCACAGCTTGGTCTACTGAGAGATACATGGAAGAGGTGGAGTACTTTCTACGCCTATTGAATCCTGAGATGATCATTGAACGACTTGTATGTGAAACGCCATCCCATAGATTGATGGCTCCCCGACATTTTATGGATAAATCACTATTTCTTCGCACTCTTAATGATAAGATGGAAAGAGATAATACTCGGCAGGGGGATTTATATGAAGGCTGAAGAAGTCATAGTGGACGCAGTGGTGGAAGCGTCCAGAAAGCTTGGACAAGACGCAATGAAAGCTTTGGAAAAGGCTTATGGAGAAGAAGAAGGCAACAGCAAAGTAGTCTTGAAGGCTATTCTGGAGAATCTGGAACTTTCTGGAAAGCTTGAGATTCCTCTCTGCCAAGACACAGGTATGATGTGGTGCTGGGCTGAAATCGGAAGAAACGCCAGAGTTGACCTGGTGAAGCTGGAGAAGTTATTGGAGACATCACTAGCAAAAGCATTCAGAAAGGGATTTTTCAGAACTTCAGTTGTCAAGGACGTTATGGGGGAGAGGAATAATACAGGGGACAATCTTCCTGCTGTGATCAACTACTCCCTTACTTCCGGCTCTGATATCACACTCCATTTCCTTCTCAAGGGTTTTGGAAGTGAAAACTGCTCCTCTGTCAGAATGTTGAACCCCACCGCTGGAAAGGAAGGTGTCATCGAGGCTGTCGTAGACATAATGAAGAGTGCAGGTGCAAAGCCTTGTCCTCCTGTATTTATTGGAGTTGGAGTCGGCGGCACCATGGACAGGGCAGCTCTTATGAGTAAGGAAGCCTTCTTTAAGAGAGGAAAAGAAAGCGAATTGGAAAGGGAGATAAAAGAGAGAGTCAATGCTCTTTCCATAGGACCGGGAGGTATGGGAGGAAAGAATTCCTGCCTAGGAGTCTACCTGAAGGAAGAGCCAACCCACATTGCAGGCTTACCTGTGGCAGTTACAGTTAACTGTTGGGCTGAAAGAAAGACTGAAGTTATTCTTGTTGGAGGATATGATGGAGACTAAGCTTGTTTTGCCTGCAGAGGATTGGAGTTATATTCAGCCTGGTGACATTGTTTATGTCAGCGGGAAACTCTATGTTGGAAGAGACCAAGCCCATAGACTCTTGGTGGAGGAAGTGAAAGAGAAAGGAATTCCTCCATTTCCTTTCCAGAATAACGCCATCTATTATATGGGACCAGCCCCCACAAAAGAGGGAATGGCCATTGGCTCATCAGGCCCCACAACCAGCAAGCGTATGGATGAGTTTTCTCCTTTTTTGATCTCCAAGGGACTGAAGATTATGATAGGAAAGGGCCCAAGGTCAGAGAGCGTCGTAGAAGCCGTGAAGGAACATGGTGGCTTATATCTCCAAGCCTTTGGAGGCTGCGGGGCGTTATATGCTTCACGCACTCTCTCTTCCCGAACACTTCTCTATCCTTTCTTGGGACCGGAAGCAGTGCTGGAATTGGAAGTAAAGGATTTCCCGACTATCTGCATCATTGATTCCAGGGGAGAAGTGTACCGCCCTAGATAGATCTGATCAGACCTATCATCTCTTTAAAGGATGACACAGACCAAGTGGCCCTTTCGCTGATGTTTCCCTTAGGAGAATAATAGATACTCCTGATTCCACTGTTGAGGGCTCCTTGGATGTCACTTTTCTCGCTGTCTCCTATGACGATGCACTCGTCTTTATCTTTATTTATTGTTTTCAAGACGATGTCGAAAAACTCTTTCTTTGGTTTCTGTACTCCTATCTCTTGGCTTATGAAAATATGCTGGAAATACTTTTCTGTGTCTGTATCCCTCAGCCTTCCCCTCTGTACTTTTGCTATTCCGTTGGTCACCAAGGATTTCGGGATGTCAGAGAGGCTTTCAAGCATCTCTCTTGCGCCTTCAAGCATTATGCCGTTCTCAGATAGAAGAGTTGCATAGAGGTCTGCTGCTTCATCTGCATTCAAGTCAGGGCGCTTTAAGTTCTTGAAAAAGAGTTCCATCC
This sequence comes from Spirochaetales bacterium, assembly GCA_022784805.1. Taxonomy (GTDB): domain Bacteria; phylum Spirochaetota; class Spirochaetia; order Sphaerochaetales; family Sphaerochaetaceae; genus Ornithospirochaeta. The sequence goes on along the minus strand of JALFYG010000065.1, from coordinate 57 downwards.
TCACTCTCTCCAACGTCTCAAGTGAAATGTTTCCCTTCTCAAACTGATCCCAACACC
>JALFYG010000061.1 GCA_022784805.1 Spirochaetales bacterium | reverse complement strand
GTAAATGAGATGATGCACATCACAACAGAGACTGCGTTTGCAAGTGGGTAGTTAGGTGCACCCTTGAATGCCTTGTCATACATGAAGATAGAGAGTACATATGTCTGCTTTGCAGGTCCTCCTCCTGTCATGACATAGATAAGGTCGAAGCTCTTGAGAGATCCGGAGATAGCAAGGATACAAGATGTTACGATGACTCCACTGAGAGCTGGGAGAATGATGTATCTGAGGGCCTGGAACTCTGTAGCACCATCAATCTTTGCAGCTTCGATGATGGAAGTATCGATCTTCTGCATGTTTGCAAGGAAGATTATGAGATAAGTACCTGTGTACATCCAGAGGATGACGAAGAGTACAGGAATGATAGGATGCTCGCTGTTTCCTGCAACATAACTTGGATTGAAGATCCTGATGATGTCAGGAAGGGCTCCGTTTGGGCTCATGATAGCATCCCAAAGTTTACCGATGACAACTGTTGAAATGACACAAGGAAGGTAAATGACTGTCTGGAAGAAGTCCTTTCCTTTGATCATCCCTCTGAAGATCAAGTATGCCATAAAGAAGCCGAGAGGAATCTGGCCGAAGACAGATATGAAGGTAATCCACATATTGTTCTTCAATGCAAGCCAGAAGTAGCTGTCTTTGAACATTTCAACGTAATACTTGAATCCTACGATATCCACACTTCTCTTCTTAGGACCGAAGAGTGGACCTCCCTTATAGTTGGTCAAGCTGAGATAAAGACCGAACACCGTAGGGAATGCCATAACAAAGACATAAATCAAGAAGCCAGGAAGAATCAGTGACCAGTAAGCCACTTTCTCTTCTCTCCTCCTATTTAGGCTCTTTACAGGAGCCAGCTGTTCCTTTTTTTTCTCCATATATTCCTATCCTTTTTCCTTGTCCTAATTACTCATCCTTTTCTGGTCCTGAAGGAATTCCACCACTTCGCTCCAGCTTCTGCGTTCTGTAAAATCGTCTTCCAAGCCTGGAACCGAATAGAGCTCATGAAGATACATCAACGCGGCTCCCTTTGCAGAAACGGATTCGTCCTGGCTCTCGAACACCAAAGTACAGCCGGTCTTTTCCAATACGCCAATGAATGAAGATGCTCTTTCTTCAATTGTTTTTCTTGTCCATTCTTCATCAGAAAATGGCCCGCCATGAAGAATAACGGCATCAAAATCCATAATTGCAAAGAATGGGACCATTGAAATGAATGTATCTTCCATCCAAGAAGCCAAAGCCTCTTTGTCGTCTATAGTCTTTTTTAGTAATTCTGTGGACAATCCGGACTGGTTTGGATTACCACTCTTCCATGTGACGGAGCAGAATTCTCCTGCACCGTTATGGGAGCCATGATAGACCTTACCGTCTATTATGACGCCCAAGCCTGCGCCGATTCCGATAACAGAGTCGTTTCTCTTGGATTCTTCATGGAAGTCAGCTACAACAGATACAGCGTTTGATGAGAAGTCAAAGCCGAGTGTTGAGTGAAGATCCAACCATGCGGCGCAGTTGGCATCGTTTTCAATGTAGATTGGGTAATCATATCGGGCCTTAAGGAAATCTTTTAAGTGATAATCCCTAAGAGTAAAAGGATAGGAGTTGATGATTACACCGTTCTTGGCATCAATCTGACCAGGGATGGAGAAAGACAACGCAAGGATAGGAATCTGAATGCCTCTATGGGCATTGAGAGCCTCATCCACAACTGAGCATACGAAGGATTCAAAGGAGAGTTGTCTTTTTGAGCCTCTGACTTCCCATAAAATAGAGCCGTCAGCACTCATTATGACACTGCGGTAGTGTGAAGGCTGAAGGTCAAAACCGAAGACACAACCGAAGTCTCTGGCAATTGTCAGTTCTATAGGTTTTCTTCCACCCTGACTGGTAGCGTCTTTATGTTCGCCTTCGTTCACAAGACCGATATCCATTAGATAGGATATTATGTTGCTCACTGTGGATTTGTTGAGTTGCAGATGTCTGGAAATGTCGACACGGGATAGTCCCCCCTGTCGCCAGATTAGCTGTGCGACTAAGGATGTATTGGCATTTTTCTGAAATACATTGTTACTAGCCGGCATAGCCCCCAACACTCCTAGTTAGTTTTTTCATTGAACAAACTATTCTTAACATTGGAAAATCGAGTTGTCAACAAACTTTTTAACTATTTTCATTTCGATGGTTGTCCAGGCAAAATAATAAACAGAATGCTTAATAACGAAATTTAATTTGACAAATGCAAAAAAGTGAGCTTGGAGAATGAGCTTTTAAAACAAGAAAAAGCTGCCGGGAAAGCTTTACTTTCGAGGCAGCCTATAGAGCGAGCGAGTCTTATTTTACTCAGTTACATAGTTATGGAGAGTCTCTCTTACAGCACCCTTTCCCTTTACAAGGGAAGTAAATGCTTCAAGAACTCTGTCTTTCAATGGAGATGTATAGAGGTTGAAACCGAAGATAGCTTCATTTTCCATGAGAGGCTTCAAAATCTCATCAAATGGACCCTGATCTCCAAGCTTGATACCTTCTACAACCTTCATGCTTGACTCCAAAAGTGGGTCTGGGCTTGGCTGGAAGCTTACACCTTCGTCGTCGATTGCCATGAGATATCTCATCCAGGAAGCCAAGACAAGAGGCATGCATTTAAGGTCGGAAAGGGAGAGAGTATCGGAAGCCATATAGTTCTTGATGTTCTCGCCGAATCTGATTGCAAGCTTCTGGCTTGTATCTGTTGCGATTCTCTGAGGTGTATCAGGCATAAACGGATTTGCAAGTCTCTTCTCCACGACGTCATCAATGAATGATTTAGGACTGATGATGCCTGGGTCTACTACAACTGGCATACCCTCAACGTATCCAAGTCTCTTGATGTATTTGACAATATCTTCGTCCTTCATCTCGTCGCTGATCTTGGTGTAGCCAAGTAAGCAGCCCATGACAGACATTGCTGTGTGGAGAGGATTGAGACATGTGCAGACCTTCATCTTCTCGACCTTGTTTACAGTGTCTCTGTCGGTCATATAGATGCCACTCTTCTCCAAAGCTGGTCTTCCGTTAGGGAAGGAATCTTCGATTACAAGGTATTCACACTCTTCAGAGTTAACAAATGGAGCGATCCATGTGTTCTTTCCTGTAACGACGACGCCTGTATCCTCGAAGCCAAGGTCAGAGAGCATCTTTGCTACTCCCTCGTCCGGGCGAGGAGTGATCTTATCGATCATTGACCATGGGAAAGCAACCTTCTCTGGGTTTGAGAGGTACTCGATGAAGTCATCGCCTACAAAGCCAAGGTTCTTCCAAGCGGTAGCGACTTCCATTACACCCTTCTGGAGCTTTTCTCCATTATGGGAACAGTTATCCATGGAGACAAAAGCAAATGGGAAAGCGCCAGCCTTGAATCTCTCAAGGGCGAGAGCTGTGACCATACAGATTACTGTTGAGCAGTTCTCTGGTCCTCTTGGGATATCATCTTGGACATACTTCGGAGCTGTTGCATATCCCTTTTCTGTGATAGTGAAAGAAACCATCTGAAGCTTGGGGTTTCTGAATACTTTCTTCAGTCCCTCATAGTCTTCTGGGAAGGAAGGAGAACACTTAAGAGCCTTGGCAACCGATGCAATCACCTGATTCTTGATGGAAGAATCACTCTTGAGTGTGACGGAGAGAGTGAGGTTATCACAAGGATTATAGATCTTGTCTACAATCTCGAAATCAAAGCTCTCTGCAACAACGATTCCTGTATCACTTAGTCCCTTCTCAATAAGAGCCTGCATTCTTGCAGCAGGAAAACATCTGAAGATATTACCAGCTCCGAAATGGATCCAGGTACAACCATCCTCAGTTGCCTTTCTCATTTTCTCTATATCAAACTCTGGCAGGATAATTCCCTTCTCAAGCCATTCTTGTCTATTCTTTAAACCCTCAAGATTTAGTTTCATTCCTCTTCCTCCTTTTATGGTTTTCGATACGCTCAAAGAGTATCACACTAAAATATTAGACGCAACAATTCTTTTCTATACTTCAAAAAAAATAATCACAACTAATATTTTAGATGTTTTTTTACACCTAACTCTTACTCTCATTATATAATTGTATTATGGAAAGAGGAAATGTATTTGATGAATTGAGAAGAGAAATTCTCGATTTGACACTTAAACCAGGAACAGAGTTGAACCTCAATCAGCTCTCCACCAAATATGGAGTGAGCCGCTCTCCTGTGCGTGATGCTGTGAAGGAGCTGGCAGGCGAACACCTTATAGACATCTATCCACAGCGTGGAACCTATGTCAGCAGAATAAACTTGAGAATGGCGGAGGACGAAAGATTCATTCGTCTGAACCTTGAACTTGGTTCCATTCCAGACTTTATAAACAATGTAAATGATGACCTTATTTCAGAGATGGAAGAGCTGATAGAGAAACAAGAGAAAGCCTTTGCCCTTAGGGACACTTCCCTTCTCTTGAAGCTGGATGATCAGTTCCACTCCGTAATCTTCAAGGGCGCAGGAAGAGAAGGCGTCTTCGACTTCATCCTTACCCGTAACGGCAACTACCATAGAATGCGTCTCATTTCCTTTATGTTCGACGCTATCAGCGAAGATGTCATCAGACAGCACAGGGTGCTTTTGGATGCCATCAAAGATAAGGACATGGAAAGCCTATTCTCCCTGGACAGGGCCCATATGACAAAACTAAAGAAAGAGACAGTCTCCTTCAGGGAAACCATGCCTCAGTATTTCTTAGATAAGTGATATTTCTTCAAGCCATATAAATTGTGGGTGGTATTTCATTCCGGTACTACCCACATTGTTTTTTCTATAACGGATTGTTTTATTAAATTTCTTTCAAATTCCCTTCAGACTTTCTTCTTCTCTGATATAATCAGAAAACAGAAGAGAGGTTAATTTATGAAAAAAATACTATTTGTTGCTTCGGAGTGTGTTCCATTTGTCAAGACAGGAGGACTTGCTGACGTTGTCGGAAGCTTACCGAAGAATCTGGATAAGAAGAAATTCGACACAAGAGTCATTCTTCCTCAATACGAATGTATGAAGGAGAAATATAAGTCCAAGCTCAAGAGTGTCTGCTATTTCCAGATGGACAACAGAATCTATGTTGGAATCAACACTTTGGTTGAAGACGGAATCACATACTACTTTGTTGATAACAATCAGTATTTCTCCGGCAAAAAGCCATATTTCGACCTATTCTCAGACCTGGAGAGGTTTGCTTATTTCTCAAAGGCTGTCCTTTCCGCCCTACCACTCATCGGCTTCAGACCTGATATCATCCATGCCCATGACTGGCAGGCTGCCCTTGTTCCTGTTTATCTTAACACTGTTTTCCAGGGAGACCCCTTCTTCAGAGGAATCAGGACTATAATGACCATCCATAATATCCGTTTCCAGGGCTGCTGGAACGTGGGTCACCTGAGATGGGTCACAGGCCTTCCTTCAGAGTGTTTCCAGCCAGGAAAGCTGGTTTCCCCTTATCAAGACACATCAATGCCTTGGGATGAATGGAATGCCACAATGCTTCGTGGTGGCATCGTCTACTCCGATTGGGTGACAACTGTCAGCGAAAGCTACGCAAAGGAAATCCAGACTCCTGCATTCTCCGATGGACTGGATGATATCCTCAAGTGGAGAAAAGACAGGCTCCTGGGAATCGTAAACGGAATCGACTGTGATGTATGGAATCCAAAGACAGATCCATTTATTGCAAAGAACTATGACACAAGAAACTTCTGGAACAGCAAGAAGGAGAATAAGAAGGAACTCTTGAAGAGATACGGCCTCCCAGAGAAACCAGACACATTCACTCTTGCCATCGTCTCACGTCTCACTGACCAGAAAGGCTTGGATTTGGTTGATGGAATCATGGATGAGCTAGCCCGTAGGGACATCAACCTTATAGTCCTCGGTAGCGGTGACGAAAGATATGAGAATATGTTCCGTTACTTCAGCAACAAGTATCCTGAGAAGATTGCCGCCAACATCGGATACGATGAAGAACTTTCCCATCTTATCTACGCAGGATGCGATGCATTCCTGGTTTCTTCCGCCTTTGAGCCATGTGGGCTGACACAGCTTATCGCCCTGAGGTATGGTTCTCTTCCAATTGTCCATGAAATCGGAGGTCTCAAAGACACTGTCAAACCTTATAACCAGTATGAGTCCAGCGGAACAGGATTCTCCTTCAAGGGTTACTCTTCAGGAGAACTCATGGATAGGATCAACCACGCAGAGTGGCTCTACAGAGAAAACACAGAAGAGTGGAAGGCAATGGCAAAGAGAGCCATGAAAGAAGATTGGTCGTGGAATAATTCCTCGAAGAAATATGAAGAGTTGTATGACTCACTATAAGACTAGGGGCTCAGGCCCCTTTTTCTTTTGCCAAAAAATTGATTCTGTAATAGATTTTTTTGAAAAATAACAATATTTGACCATGTGGTTTGTTATACTCTCGTTGCACTTCCCCCTCTATACTTGAGTCCAGAAGGAAGGGTTTTTCATGACTATCGAAGAATGCTACTCAATTATGGGTGGAGACTGGGATGGAATAAAAAGGAGATTGGGCAATGAAAATCTCATTGCGAGATTGTCCTTGAAGTTTTTGTCTGCAAAGGAATATTCAGAGATAGGAAAAGCCATCGGAGAGCGTGATTGGGATAAAGCCTTCCTTAACGCCCACACTCTCAAAGGTGTAGCCTTGAATTTGGGGTATAATGACCTAGCCAAGGCAACGAGTGCCCTCACAGAACTCTTAAGACCTAGAAAACTTGAAAACCCCAGAGAAGCCGACAGATTATACCTTTCCGTCACAAGCGAATACAACAAAGTTGTAAATGCAATCAACGCTTATAAAGATTCTACTATTTAAATAATTACTCCTTCACAAAATCGTCAAAGGGAACTAGTATTTTATTGATGACTGTAGTTGCCGTTGATGATGAAGAAATTTCTTTGATGTGTCTGGAAGCTGTCTTGGACAGTATGGATGATGTTGACAAAGTCCTCACGTTCACCAACGCTGAGGATACTATTGATTTCTTCAAAAACGGAAAAGCAGACGCAGCCTTCCTTGATATCCAATTATACCTGTCAGGTGGAACATTAAACGGCTTGATGCTTGCTGCAAAAATTAAAGAGCTATGCCCTACTTGCCATGTAGTATTTGTAACCAGTTGTCCTGAATATGCCGTTGATGCATTTAAGCTCCATGTCTCAGGATATATCGTCAAACCTGTTACCAGGGAAGCAGCAAGGAAAGAGCTCGATTACATCATCATGGAGAAGAAGGCAGCCTCCAATCTTTTCAGTCAGAAATTGGATGAAGAGGAATCAAGAGTCAGAGTCCAGTGTTTTGGTAACTTTGAAATCTTTTATCAAAATAAACCTGTTGTCTTCCAGCTCTCAAAGGCAAAAGAGTTATTTGCATATTTAGTGCATAGAAAGGGTGCCAGCGTATCTATGGCAGAGCTTGCAGCAGTGCTCTTTGAAGACAAAGAGGATGGACTCTCAGTGCAAAGCCAGATCAGAAACCTTGTTGCATCCATGAGAAAGACCTTCACAGCCCTAGGATGTCCGGATCTCTTTAATAAGAGCCGCGGCTATATTTCAATAAAGACAGATCTCGTTGATTGTGACTACTACTCTTTCATGAGCGGTGACAGTGATGCCATCAACGAATATAGCGGCGAATATATGGCTCAATACTCTTGGGCAGAGTTTACTGTAGGATACCTTGAAGGTGTGGTGAACAGGGAAATATAAGCCCAAAGAGAATACCTACTTTTTGGTTTGTGATAAAACAATGACTGACAACGTTACTGTTAACGAATCTTCTTCTTTTGTATCTATAAAAACCAACAATGGAAAAACATTCCCTCAAGATTCAAAGACCTGAATTTTGAATTCCAAGAGAATTCTATAGAGGAGAAAATACAGTTTCTTTAAATTGATGACATAAGAAACAAAAACACCATCCATGAGCCTTAATTAAGCCTGAAATAACAGGTGTTTTTCCCCTTCCCTTCCTTTTTCAGTTCACCTGAGGCCACCAGTTTTCTTAATCCTCCTTCAATAGAACTATCACTAAGTGTCGGGCAGAGTTCCCGAATATCTTGTTTGTTGAAACGTCCCAGTTTTTTCAAAGTAACTCTTCTTACCATTTCCAAGGCTGAATACTTTACTTCCACTAAAGACATTCTGTCTTCAAAGTCATTATAGGCAGCAAGGATTGTTCCAAGAAGATACTTTATAAATGGAATAACATCCTCTTTTCCTTCATGCCATTTGGCTTGAGACAAGGATAGAGCATCATAGTATAAGTCTTTATTCTTTGCTATCTTTGCTTCCAGAGAAATATACTTCCCAATATGAAAGCCATTTCTATATAAGAGCAATGTGGTAAGAAGTCGGCTCATTCTACCATTTCCATCATTGAAAGGATGGATACAGAGAAAATCATGTATAAAAACAGGAATCGCAATAAGTGGTTCCACTTCTAGGTTTCCAATTACACGATTATATTCTTCACAAATTCTGTCCAAGGCCTCTGGAGTCTCAAATGGTTCAAGAGGAGAAAAGAGAATTTCAACGCGTCCATCAGTGTAAGTTGAACTGATGTAATTCTGCACATTTTTAGTTTCACCAGCAAATGGATTGTTCAAATGACTATAAAGAATCTTGTGAAGCTGGAGTATATAATTCTTAGTGATTGGAATTACATCATAGTTTTCATGTATAAGATTCAAAACATCTCGATATCCAGCAATCTCCCTTTCGTCTCTATTACGCGGTGTTGTTTTTTCTTTAACGAGTTGCCTTATTCTGACATCAGTGGTGACAATACCCTCAATAGCATTAGATGCCTCGGTACTCTGTATTTTGGCGATCTCAACGAGCTTCTCAAGTTCCTCTGGTTTCTGTTTTATATAAAGCTCTTCTTTACCTGCCTTTTTATAAATACCAGCAACCAGAGAAAGAATCTCTGAATCCCATTTCTGATCTCTTAATGCAGAATAATTGAATGTTCGCATCGCTCATTTTCTCACTTATTCCCTTAAATATTACCTTAAAATAAGGGAATAAGCAAAGAAATAAGGGAATATCTTTTTAGTTGGTGATCAGAGTAAGTAAAATGTCAGGGTATAAAAAAAGGATGATTTCTCGTCCCAACTTTTTTCGGTTTCCACTTAATGGTAGGAACTCACTAGCTTTTTTCGGTTCTCTCTTTATGGCGGAGACTCGCCGCTTTTTTATGTTCCCACTTTATGGTAGGGACTCACCGCTTTTTAAGAATTCTTAATAATCCTTATTCTTGTTATAATATAGCATAAGCTAATTGACAACATAACATTTGATTATTGCCTGATTTATTATGAAACTTTGAAACATATAGCTAGGGAGAAATTAAAAGATTGAAACCCTTTTATGATTTTTGAGCAGAGAAAACGGGGCCTAAGCCCCGCGTGTTAATAGTTATATCCAGCTTCAATAGCCTTAAGGTTTCTTTCATACATCTCAGGATGCTTGGCGACAACCTTCTTCAAGGCTTCTTCCATGCCGCTCATTCCGATTTCAGGACACTCTTTCAACACCTTGCCCAAGAGCACAATGTTTGCCAAGTTTGGTGCTCCCATATCCTGAGCCATCTTTGTGGATGGAATATAGAATGCTTTTACATCGTCTCTCTCCACTTTTCTTTCGATGAGTGTAGAGTCGACGAAGATGACTCCGCCCTTCTTGACAGTCTTTTCGTACTTATCGAGAGAAGGCAAGTTCATGACGATCAATACGTCAGGATTGTCGATGATAGGAGAGCCGACACTTTCGTCACTGATAGTAACGGAACAGGAAGCTGTACCACCTCTCATTTCAGGT
>JALFYG010000055.1 GCA_022784805.1 Spirochaetales bacterium | reverse complement strand
CTCTGTAAGTGCCTCTTCTCCCTTCTCGCTATAGAATAGGGCATCCATAATATCTCCGTTCTCTTCCCCTCTTATGATTATCACCCCTTCAGTGCCCTGGAGTGTGGAGGAAGCGCCTGCATTCAGAACATATGTCATCTTGTTCCTGTTTCTCTCCCAGTCTTTCTTTGTGGTGGACTTATCCCAATAAATAAGGATGATGTCGCCTTCCTTTACATTTATTGAGGGGAGTGTATAAGAATATTTATCGTCACCAACCATCACTCCTGCAGTGTCTCCATCCTTTAATACATATAGTTCTATCCTGTCCGGGCTTGATTGGGTTCCCTTGACGGAGACTTCATTGATTATGAGGTATGGAATATTGTTGTTCTTTCCCTTGACGGTGAAAGAAAACCTCTCTCTGTTTCCATGAGTGTCTTCTATGGTCATCATGATTCTTGCCTTCTCTCCCGGAGAGAGGAGAAAGGGGAGAGGAAAAGAAAAAGATGAGCCCAGCTTTTCTTTTGCCAACACTATATCGTCTGCAATGATCTCCTTAATTTCCACAGTCTCGGAGAAAGAGACTGAGAAAGAATTGTTTTCATCTATTTCCCAAGAGAGAAGGGATGGGGGAGTCTTTGACAGGTCTTTTGTGATGTCTTCGATTATTCCTCCGCCTGGGGCGCAGGAAACAAAAAGAAATAAGAGCGAAAATAATAATGGAATCTTCTTCATACTCTTAATAACACTCTTTTCCTTTGATTTGTCTTTTTTTCAATCAGGAAAGGTAAACGGATATATTCTCACATCTCGGGGCATCTAAAGTGTCCGACGTTGTTGAACACGATGTTTCCTTTGGGGTATTCTTAAGCAAATGAGTATCTTAAAACCACATAAGTTAGGGGTTATTGCCGGCCCTGGCTCAGAATATTTTACAGGCAAAGTAGTGAAACATCTCAGACGTCTCTATATAGACCGTTACGAGAAGGTTTCAGAGGCATTGACCAAGCGTCATGGAATTACAGGAGAAGAGCTCTTGAAGACTGTCACTCTCCTGGACGATCTGGATTCTAAGAAGATCCCGACTGGAAAGCTCCCTACATCTTTCCATTGCCCTGACTTCACTATCAACGTGAAGTACACAAGGTTCAGTAATGGAGAGGAAAAGGCAGAGATCATCGATCCTGTCAGAGGGCTTAATGTGTATGTGGTACATGATGTATCCAACACAGCTCCTATCAAGGTTGCAGGTTTGGATGAACCACAGGTAATAAGCGTCAATGACCACCTGATGTTCCTCTTCACCACAGTCAATGCACTTACAAATGCAGGAGCAGCTTCCATTACATTGGTTCTTCCTACCTATCCTTATGCCCGCCAGCATAAGAAGGCATCAAGAGAAGCCTTGACAGCTGCAATGTTTGCACGCTTTGCAGAGGAATTGGGAGTAAACAGAATCATCACTCTGGATATCCATTCAAGAGAAATAGAGAATGCTTTCTCCACTTGCAGGCTTGAAAACGTCCACGGCTCTTACCAGACTCTTATTGCTCTCCGCCGTCTCATCGACTTCTCAGATCCTGACATCGTCGTCGTTTCTCCTGATACAGGAGCTGTAAACAGAAACAAGTTCTATGCACAGGCTCTTCATAGACCTCTTGCCATGCTTTACAAAGAGAGAGATTATTCACAGGTATCAACCAGTGCAAAGAATACAAATATAAAATCTATCAACCTACTTGGTGACGTCAAAGGTAAGACAGTCCTCATGGCTGACGATATGATCGCAACTGGAGGCACAATGATCATAGCCATGAGAGAACTGATGAACAGGGGCGCCAAGAAAGTCATAGTCATGGTTTCCCTCCCATTCTTCAATGGCGGAGCCATCGAGAACTTCGACCAGGCTTATAAAGAAGGTATCTTCTATAGAATTATCGGAACAAACGCTGTTTATCAGGGAAAAGAACTCTTGGAGAAAGAGTGGTTTGTCCAGGCAGATGTGACTGAGCTCTTTGCCCGCGTCATTTCACGTCTCCACCATGGCAGAGCCATTTCTCCTCTTCTCGATAACAGAAAGTTCATCCAGAAGTTGGTTGACACTACACAGGCTAATCCTTCTGCACCATTCCCTGCTGATGACAGCGGATTGCCAGAGTAAAAAAGGAGAGTGCCAATATGCAGATGTCTAACAGAATCTCAGGTTTTCAGTGTTCGCCTATCAGAAGACTTGTTCCAATGGCAAGGGCCGCAAAAGAAAGAGGAGTCCATGTAATTCACCTCAATATCGGTCAGCCTGATATCAAGACTCCAAAAGAGGCTTTGGATGCCATCCATAGCTTCAAGGATGAGACTATCGCCTATGGACTAAGTGAAGGTGAAGTGGGACTAAGAAGGGCCCTTCTCGGATACTATGAAAAGATGGGTATCGAAGGCCTCACCATAGAGGACATAATGATCACCACTGGTGGATCTGAGGCTCTTCAGTTCACCTTTCTTACCCTCTGTGATCCTTATGATGAGTTCATCATCCCTGAGCCTTATTACACTAACGTCGCCACATTCGCCAATGTGGCCATGGTTAGACTCTGCCCTGTAACCAGCAGTTCATCCAATGGCTTCATTCTTCCTTCAATAGATGCCTTTGAAGATAAGATCAACAAAAAGACCATGGGTATTCTGTTGTGTTCTCCTAATAACCCTACAGGCCACGTCTACACAGAAGAAGAGCTTGTGGCCTTGTTGGAGATGTGTAAGCGTCACGATATCTTCCTGGTGGTTGATGAAGTCTACAGAGAGTTCTGTTATGACGGAAAGAAGTTCACATCCGTTCTCTCTTACCCTGAATATGCTGACAGAGTCATCTGCATCGATTCCTTCTCCAAGCGTTTCAGCATGTGCGGTTCCCGTATCGGAGCAATCGTCACAAAGAACAAGGAGTTTATGGAAAACTGCTTGAAGATGGCTCAGGCTCGTCTCTGTTCTCCTGCCGTGGAGCAGGTGGCTGCAGAGGCTGCCCTTACAGCTCCTCAGTCTTACATCGATGCAACAGTCGAAGAGTACGAAAAGAGAAGAAACATCCTTGTAAGCGCCATGCAGCAGATCGAGGGAGTGAGAGTGAACATGCCAAAAGGCGCCTTCTACTTCGTTGCAGACCTTCCTGTTGATGACGCTGAGAAGTTTGCCATCTGGATGCTGAATGATTTCTCCTATAAAGGCGCTACAGTAATGTTTGCTCCTGCAGAGGGTTTCTACTGGACTCCGGGACTTGGTAAGTGTCAGGCAAGATTTGCCTATGTATTAAATGAAAACGAATTAAAACTAGCCGCAGAGTGTCTGAAAGTCGGACTCAAAACATACAGAAAAGAAGTAATGCACGTCTAGGAGGATTGTGTGTCTGATTTGTTTTCTCCTGTATCCATTCTATCAAAGCTGAGTCTCCAGAAGGCTCAGCGCAATCTTGATGACTCCAAAAGCTTCCTTTATAACGATTTCAGGGGGATGGCGAAGATCCTGTCCCTCTACAATCCTTTGGAAGTCATGAAAATGTCTCTATGGGAAGAAAGACGTATATATGCCCTCTCAAAAAAAGACGAAGTAAAGAGAAAAGCCGCCGTCCTTCTTCCGATAGTTCTTCAATCCATTGTTGAATCAGACATGATGGAGGGAGTAGGAACCTCCACTGAAATAAAGGAAAAAGACTGGGAAAGAACAAAGTCCCTCTCTGAAGATATAGTCAGAAGAATGGCAAGGATCATAGATTCTATGGTTGCCATTGCAATAAATAAGGGAGACGCCGACTCTGATACAGCCGAAGGCCTAAGAAAAAGCATCGAAAAGAGACTTCTCCCTGATTTTGTCGACAGGAATACCCAGGACAGGGACATCTGGAACCTGAGATCTCTCTTTGAGGAGATTCCTGACTTTCAGTCCAGAATGGGATGTGACTATATTTCATTTGTCTTAAATGTTCAGAATATAGCCAGAGTAGGCGTAAGTGGTATAGATGACCTCGTAAGGGATGTGGCCCTTTATAAGGAGGAATATTCCCTCTTGGAAGCACAGATGCGCGCCTCCGGTGAACTTGATGGCCTTAACGAGAGCCAAATCTTTGACAAGATAACAAAGAAGAACCATTGGGAGGGAAGGGCGGCATCTCTTACAGAACGCCGCGATGGATACTCCCTCTTTATGCCATCAACATCTTCATCCCTTCCTTTAGATGCTTTTGCCCAATACTCGGTAAAGGCATCTTCTCTGAAGATGGATGCATTCCTCTCCAGAGGATTCTGGCCTGCAGTCAGATATCCATTCTTTGAAATGGAGGGAAAGGTATATACCTTTGTTGGAAAGCACCTGCCATTCTTCTTGTCCCTCACTTCCCTTATAGATAGATTCCTTGCTTCTTCAAGGGATGTGCTCTCCATATTCTTCCTCTCCGATTGTGACACTTATACCTATGACGGAAATAAGGTGGAGATATCTGTACTTCCTAGTGTGTTGGACATTAATCCAGTTCTCTATCCTTCTTCTTACAGAGAAGTAATCAGAAGAAGAAAGGCAGAGGGAAGTGTCCAGAGAAAGCTTGGACACAAGAAATTGGTTGTGGACCCCGATATGGAAGAGGATATGGAGAAGAAAGATGATGTTCTTTATATCTCATCTTCTTTCCTGTCCCGTGCCACTGTGGACAAGAACACGAAGAGAGACCTTCTCTCATCCTTATTGGGCACCCTCGACCTCCCGGAAGAAGAGAGTGTCTACCAGGACACAGATGACTATGTGGAGACCACAGAGCCATCAAACGATGACTTGAATGATGAGAAATCTTCTTATGATTATGAGTATGAATACAACGATGTAGACGAAGATGAGCTAGCCAAGAAGCTGGATGAGAGAGATGAGAACATCACTCTTATCGAGTATGACAAAACTCTACCTACCGAAGAAGAGAAGAAGTCTCTCATTGACCGTTACTCTCTTACAGATGAAATTATAAGAAAAAGTGAAGAGGAAGAGAAACTTGAGATTCAGATAGAAGATGCCCTTGATGATGATATCTTCGACGACAGCGAAGAAGAGGAGCATCTTTATGATATCGGAGGCTACGAGGAAGAGAGCGAGTATTTCGAGGAAGTGGAAGCTGCCGACGAATATGTGGAAGAAGAGAAAATTGTTGATGATGACGGACAGTTAGACTTCTTCTCTATCCTCGACGAAGAAGACCCTGAAGAAATCGAGTTTGATAACGAGCTGGATCAAGAAGAGGAAGAAAGCTTCCAGAAAGAGGAAAAGAGAGAAGAACTCCTGGATAGTGACATCATCCTCCCAAGCGACTCTGACATCCCTGTTGAAGAAGAGATAATCGAAAAAGAAGAAGATGTTTCTGAAGTAGAAGAAGCTGATACTCCTGAAGACGAAACAGAAGACTTCTATGAGCCGAGAGAGGATGCTTCTGATGATTCAATAGAGGAAATATCTGAGGATGAAGAGATAGAAGAATCTCCTCTGGCTACTGACGAGAATGAATCTGATGACTATATTGGAGAAATAGAAGAAGAATCAGAAGAGGAAATAGAGGTAGAGGTAGAGGAAGAAGAATCAGAAGAAAGTGTTTCAGATGAAATAGACACTGTTGATACACCTCAAGAAGAAATACTCGAAGAAGAGGAAATATCTCAATCACTTGAAGAGCCTGAAGTCGATTCAACTGAAGAAATAGAAGAAGATCCGGAAGACTCTGTGGAAGTGGAAGAAGAGTGTGTTTCTGAAGACTTGGATTATGTCGATGTTTCCCAGGAAGAGGAAGAAAGTGTCCAAGTTAAAGAAGAGAGCGAAATAGAAGAGGTTCCGGAAGATAACTCTATAAATGAAGAAACTCCTTCTCCTGAAGATGATGGCTCCTTCATTCTTGATGATGAGGACGATGAGCAGACTCTACCTATGGCTGAAGTGGAAACTAAGCCGGCAATGAGCTTTGCTGACTCTCTTTTTGCTGCTTTAGGTCTTGAAGATGAAGAAGACGAAGAAGAACAGCCAGAAGAAGCTCCAATAGAAGAAGAGACTGTAGAAGAGGTTAAAGAAGAGCCTGTAGAGGAGCCAAAAGAAGAGGCTATAGAAGAACCTGTTGAAGAGTCAGAAGAAGAACCTATAGAAGAGGAACCTCTTGTTGAAGAAGAAAGCTTCGAAGAAGAGGAGAGGGAGAGTCAGGAAGAACTCTCAATTTCCGGAGTAATTGGAGATATATATAAACTCCTTGGTCCTACTTCAACTTTTGCAGAGTTCATCAAGCTTTCTGATGAAGATACTCTTTCTGATTTGGACGAAGCTATAGAGAACTGTTGGAACAGGCAGCAGATGGAAGGGAAAGATAAGATGTTCAACATCCCTGATTACTCTCTTTCCATTATTCTTGCCCGTGATAGTGTAAGGGATGAACTAAGGCTATCTGAACTCTTGAACAATGCCGGTGGCGTCATGTATTCAAGAGACTCTGAGAGTTGGAATGCCATCATTGTCTATATAGATCCGGAACACGTAGTTGAAAAAGCTTTGGAAAAGACAATCTCCAAAGACACTTTCTCACCTTCCGATTGGAAGCGTGTTACATACATTGGGGAGCAGATGAAGAAGAGATGATGGAAAAAGCAGAGATTCAGAAACGATTGGAATTTGCCCTTAAAGTTTCGAAGGAAGCTTCAGCTTTTCTTCTTTCTCATTCTGCTCTCTCAGAAAGAGTGGAACAGAAAAACGTAAATGATTTTGTCACCGAAGCCGACAAGGCCACGGAATCTCTCTTGTTTACATCTATCAAGGAAGCTTTTCCTTTAGATGGATGGTATGGTGAAGAGTCAGGAAAGAAGGGAGAGGAGAAAAGACGTTGGATTGTGGACCCAATCGATGGTACCGTAAACTATTTCTGCTCTTTTCCTAACTTCACAATCTCCATTGCTTTTGAAGATGAAGATGGCTTGGCTCTAGGAGTTGTTACTGTTCCAAGTCAGAATGAGACATTCTGGGCCATGAGAGGAGAGGGAGCATTCTTAAATGGAAAGAGAATAAATACAAAAGAAAACTGTGATTTCTCCCGCACCCTTGCCATTCTTGTTCCGCCCCATAGAAGACACTATCTGATGAATCTCTACTTGGAGAGAATGAGAAAGTTCTATGATATCTTTACTGATGCCAGATCCATTGGCTCGGCAGCCCTTTCTCTTTGCTATGTAGCCTCTGGTAGGTGTACTTCTTATTATGAGATGGGAATCTTTCCTTACGATTACTCGGCGGGGCGCTTAATCTTGGAAGAAGCAGGCGGGAAAGTGACAATAATTGATAGAGATGGAGGGGAGTCTCAGGATGTGGTGGCTTCCTCTTCCAGCATACACCAAAAGGTATTGGAGGTAGTAAGTTGAAGAAAGCAGTATTCTTTGATTTTGACGGAACTATTGCTGATAGTAGCGAAGGCATCATGGAATGCGCTTTGAAGACGGTACAGCCCTTGGGATATGACACTTCCATTTATTCAAAAGAATATTTGAGACGCTTTATTGGGCCACCTCTTTCAGATTGTTTCAGGATCACATTCTCTGTTCCAGAGGAAAAGATTCCTGAGTGCGTTGAGAGATACAGGGTCTTCTATAATGAGAAAGGAATGTACATGATGCATGTATATCCTGAGATTCCTGCTCTTTTGAAGACACTTCGTAGTATGGGGATAAAGACAGCTGTGTCCACCAATAAGATGAAAGAGTTGGCTGAGCGTTGTTGCCATAACCTTGATATCTATGATCTCTTTGATTATATCTCCGGGCCTCCAAAAGATGGAGGTGTAACAAAAGCACAGGTGATCACTCTTGCTTCAGAGGCTCTAGGCCTCAATAAAGAAGACATATTGATGGTGGGAGACACTGTCAACGACGAAAAGGGAGCCCAAGAGTCTGGAGTTGATTTTCTCCCGGTAACATGGGGCTTTGGCTTTACCAAAGAAAACTGCAATAATGATAAAAGGGCTGATCAGCCTATGGATATATTAAAACATATTGGAGGAGAAAACTAAAATGATTGAGAGAGTTAATACACCTAATGCTCCAAAGGCTGTAGGACCATACTCACAGGCAGTAAAGGCTAATGGATTTCTTTTCATGTCTGGAATGTTGGCTTTGGATCCTGAAACAGGAGCAATGGTCGGTGAGACCGCTGAAGAGCAGGCAGAGATGATCTTCAAGAACATCAAGGCTGTATTGGACGCTGCCGGAGCCAAGATCGAGAATACTGTAAAAGCAATTGTATATCTGGAGGATATCAAGGACTTCGGTGCAGTAAACAAAGTCTATGGAGAGTCATTCAAGGATGCGCCGGTTCTTCCTGCACGCTGCGCCTTCCAGGTGGTAAAGCTGCCGAAGGACGGAAAAGTGGAGATTGAGCTGACAGTGGCACTATGACAGAGAGGCGGGAGAAATCCCGCCTAATATTTTAGTGCATATTTTGTTGTTTTTTGTTGCAGAATAAAAAAATCGGATGGTATCATGAATTGTCGCGATATTTTTTATGGATATCAGTCGGGAGATAAAAGTGCAGGATAACAGTGCTATTGAACTGAGGGGAATAACCAAACGATTTGGAAAAGTCGTTGCCAACGATAGTATTTCCCTAAACATCAGAAAAGGCGAGATTCTTTCTCTTCTTGGTGAAAACGGAAGTGGAAAGACAACACTCATGAACATGCTCAGCGGTATTTATCAGCCTGATGAAGGTGAGATATATGCAGAAGGTAAGAGAGTGACTATTCGTTCCCCTAAGGATGCATATTCCTTCGGCATCGGAATGATTCACCAGCACTATCATCTTGTCGATGTATTCACAGCCGCACAGAACATCATTCTCGGTCTTGAAAACGAGAAGATGGATATCAGCAAAACTAACGAAGAAGTCAAAAAGATTTGTGATAAGTACGGCTTTGACATCAACCCAGAGATGAAAGTCTACGATATGTCCGTATCACAGAAGCAGACTGTAGAAATCGTAAAGGTTCTCTACAGAGGTGCAGATATCCTTATTCTTGACGAGCCTACAGCCGTTTTGACTCCTCAGGAAACAGATAAACTTTTCGCTGTCTTGAGAAACATGAAGGCAGATGGAAAGGCAATCGTCATCATTACACATAAGCTTGCTGAGGTTATGGCCATTTCCGATAACGTAGCAGTTCTCAGAAAGGGTAAGTATATCGGTACTGTCAAAACCAGCGAAACCAATCCTCAGAAGCTTACTGACATGATGGTTGGACACGCTGTCACACTTAACATCGATAGACCTAAGTACGACAACCCACAGCCAAGAATCGAGATCAAGGGTCTGACCTGTGTGGATGCAGAGGGTATTACAAGGCTTGATAATGTTTCCTTTACTGCAAATTCAGGTGAAATACTTGGAGTAGCGGCTATTGCTGGAAGTGGACAGAAAGAGCTCTTGGAGTGTATGACAGGTCTTTATCCTATCAAGTCTGGTTCCATTGAATACATTGTTCCTGAAACAGGAGAAAGAAAGGAACTGGTAGGACTTGCTCCTATGAAGATTAGACAGCTAGGTGTAGGTATGGCCTTCGTTCCAGAGGATAGACTTGGAATGGGTCTTGTTGGTTCCATGGGTATGACCAACAACATGATGCTCAGATCCTGGAAGAATGGTAAGTCCATCTTCTTCAACAAAAAAGATCCAGAAGCATTGGCAAAGAGAATCTGGGACGACTTGGAAGTCGTAACTCCAAGTACAGAGTTCCCTGTAAGAAGAATGAGTGGTGGAAACATCCAGAAGGTATTGGTAGGAAGAGAAATCGCTTCCCAGCCAAATGTTCTTCTTACCGCTTACGCTGTAAGAGGCTTGGATATCAACACATCATACACAATCTATAATCTTCTCACAGAACAGAAGATGAAGGGCGTGGCTGTTATGTACGTCGGAGAAGAACTGGATGTTCTTCTTGAGCTCTGCGACAGAATTCTTGTTCTTTGCGGAGGAAAGGTCAGTGGAATCGTTGATGCACGCACCACTACTAAAGAAGAAGTGGGATTGATGATGACCAGTCTTGGTGGAAAGGAGGCGAAATAATGGAAGAAGCTAAGAAAACTCCACTTATCAGGCTCTCCAAGAGAGATGCAATGGATCCCAAGAAAGTCTGGGCCATCAGAGTAGGCTCCATATTGGTTGCCCTTCTAATCGGATGTATTCCTATCCTTATTACAGGAAATAACCCATTCAAAGCATATGCAGTAATCATCAAGGGTTCCCTTGGTACATCTTTCTACTTTAAGCAGACATTAAAGAACGCCATCCCTCTTCTTGGATGTGCTCTTGCCATTGCTCCTTGTTTTAAGATGCGCTTCTGGAATATCGGAGGTGAAGGACAGATAACAGCAGGTGCTATCTTCGCTTCATTCTTCGCAATCAATTTTGCAACTAAGCTTCCCCATGTTCCTCTATTGTTGGTCATGTGTTTTGCTGCAGCTGTGGGTGGAGCTCTTTGGGCAGCAATTCCAGGCTTCTTCAAGGCCAAATACAACACAAACGAGACTCTCTTTACTCTCATGATGAACTACATTGCCATTGGTATCATATCATGGCTTCAGGGTGGACCATGGGAAGGAAGACCTGGAACACAGCAGATTCCTCTCTTCAATAAGAACGCAGTTCTTCCAACTGTATTTGGAATCCATGTGGGTTGGATCATCGTCCTCGTGTTGGTAGTTTTGATGCATATTTATATGAACTACACAAAGCAGGGATATGAAATTGCAGTCATCGGAGACAGCTACAATACAGCAAGATACGCAGGAATGAACGTTGGTTGGGTTATGGTCAGAACCATGTTGGTTTCCGGCGCAATCTGTGGAATCGTAGGTTTCATCCTTGTTTCCGGACAGAATAAGACTATCACAGCAAACGTGGCCAACGGCGTAGGCTTCACAGCCATCACTGTTGCATGGCTTGGTCACCTTAACGCTTTTGCCATGATCGTCATTTCAATGATTCTCGCCATCCTTACAGTTGGATCCAGTTACCTCCAGCAGGTGCTTGGTGTTCCATCTGCAATCAGCGAAATCGTATCAGGAATTCTTCTCTTCTCAATGCTTGGGTGTGAATTCTTCATCAACTACCAGATGACCTTCCGTTCCAAGGTCAAGAAGGAGGTTAAGGCATGAGTACTTTGATTGCTCTTCTTGCAGCAGCAGGTAGTTTCGGTACTGTATTGATGTTCGGTACCTTAGGTGAAATCCTTACAGAAAAGTCTGGAAGCCTCAACCTTGGAGTTGAAGGAATCATGTATATGGGTGGAGCCTTCGGACTGGCAGGAGCATATGCTTATGAAGCGGCTGTGGGAGTAGGATCATCCAATGGCCTTGTAGCAATTATATGTGCCATCCTGGCTTCCTTTGCCGTCGGAGCCTTCGCCGG
>JALFYG010000026.1 GCA_022784805.1 Spirochaetales bacterium | reverse complement strand
AATGTGTTTGGACATGAGATTCTTGTTTATGATGTAGGATGCGCAAAGATTCTGGGGGACTGCAAATGAGAAATAGGGGAGAAGAAGCTTATTCATACTTCTTGGAGGGATATAACTGTTCACAATCCGTGATGATGGCTTATAAAGATTTCTTTCCAGAGGAATCTTTTAAAGAGATTCTTTCCCTTGCTTCCTCCTTCGGAGGAGGAATGGGAAGACTAAGGGAAGTATGTGGCACTGTCAGCGCTGCCTTCATGGTCATCGGGACTATCTATGGCTATAGTCTTCCAGGAGACAATGAACAGAAGGCAAAGCTATACACAAAGGTGCAGGAATTTGCCTCTCTCTTTGAGAAAGATAATGGCAGCATCATCTGCAGAGACCTCTTGGGCTTAGAGGGAAGAAGTACTCCTGTGCCCGAAGCAAGGACTACAGACTACTATCAAAAAAGACCATGCCCGAATATTTGTCTCTCTTCTGCTTCTATTCTTCAGAAGTTTTTGTTTGACAATGGAATTTTGGATGAAAATGGAGAGAGAAAATGAAGGGAATAAAGAAGAGTGAGCTGGAGAGTAAGGGATATAAAGAGAAAGGGAAAATAGACCTCGTAAACAACAAGAAGGAAGCCATTCTTGTAAACGTATTGGGAATAGCCATTATTGTTGCGATGATCTTGATCGTTCCTCTTCTTTTTAAGTTAAACATCATCATCATATTTCCTGGAGAGAAGTATTTTATATCGATGATAGCATTCATTGTCTTGATGCTTCTCTATATCCCTCTCCATGAAATAGTGCATGGCATCACTCTCAAATGCTTCAGCGACGAAAAGCTCTCCTTTGGTTGGAAACTTGTGTACGCTTATTGTGGAAGTAAGGAAGCCGCAATGAGACCAAATGAATACTTCATTGTGGCTCTGGCGCCCCTTGTGGTGTTCTCTCTTGTCTTTATCCCTCTGATGTTTATAAACAAGGAGCTCTCGTTGGTTTGGTATGCCTTGGAGGCAATGAATGTCTCCGGATCAATCGGAGACATCTATGTCACAGTGAAACTATGGAAAGAAAGAAATAATGACACTCTCATAACAGACAGCGGTACTGATATGACAGTTTGGTCAAAATAAGAGTGTCATATTTCCAGAATATTCTCAGGGTCCCTCAAATAGAATACGGCGGCCCTGATTTTTTTCGTCGGGAATATTGTCCTCATGGCTTCCCTATAGTAGTTCAACTGATTCTTATGGTCAGACTCGAATCTCATAGAATCTGTCTTATAGTCAACGATGTAGATTTCATCATCCTTTTCACAGAATAGGTCGATGATGCCTTCCACTATTGTCTCTCCATCTCTAATCATGAAGCTACGTTCAGGAGTGAGGGTGAAGCCCTTGAGATTTTCATTGAAGAAAGAGGAAGAGAAGAAAGAATCTCTTAGCCTAAATGCTTCATTGATGACATCAACTCTTCCTTTTTCATCCTTGAAGAATGATGAATAATCTCCATCTACTCCATTGATTCTGTCTTCAAGAGTCTGATGGACAAGGGTTCCGAAGGTTGTTATCTTCTCTTCCCTTATCTTCTTTTTGACTTCTTCTCTTTCTTCTTCGCTCAAATTAATGAGAAGGTTTTCATCAACACTAATAAGCCAGTCGTCTATAGAAATTCTAGGAAGAACCATGCCTTTCTCCTCCATAGGTGGAGTATATAGAGAAGGGGTGAGGATAGAGGAAGAGAAGTTTTCATTTTCAATAAATGAAGTGACACCACACTTGAGAGTGCTCTCTCCTGTGTTTTTTTCTTCATAGTCTTCAAACCATTCTTCCTTAAGAGGAGTCTGAGCCTTCTTCTTGTCACTTTTAAACTCTGACATATAGACTGGATATATTTCCTCTTCCTTAAACTTCCAAGTCTTTTCCTTTCCATCTATGTCTTCAAAAGAGCAGGAGTAGCTGGTCCTGGTCTTCGGGGAAGGCGAGTACTCAAACTGGAAACCCAAGCCCTTTGCAATATAGTAGAGAAGGTTTTTCTGGTTTGATGTTGATTTTGGATCTCCCTCATTGGTGAAGGCTCCTGAGAATATTAGATGGTGCTCGGCTCTAGTGGCTGCAACATACAAGATTCTCTTGGCTTCAGCGTTCTCAAGGCTATCTTCTTCATTCTTCAGGTATTTTACCCATGGGTTTACCAATGTTCC
>JALFYG010000007.1 GCA_022784805.1 Spirochaetales bacterium | reverse complement strand
GTTCATCATTGAGAACATACCCTTCTTCATTTCACCACCATACCATGTGTTGATGATGACCTGCTCACGGGATGTGATGTTGAAGACAACAGCTGTTTCTGAGTTGAGACCGAGTTCCTTGTAGTTTTCAACCTTTGCCTTGGATGCGTTGTAAACAACGAAGTCT
The DNA here is from genome assembly GCA_022784805.1 of Spirochaetales bacterium. GTDB lineage: Bacteria > Spirochaetota > Spirochaetia > Sphaerochaetales > Sphaerochaetaceae > Ornithospirochaeta. Next base: position 5,636 of record JALFYG010000007.1, on the reverse strand, counting down.
GGCTCGAAAGCTTCAAGTTCTTCTGCTGTTGGCTGAATGAACATGTTCTTAACGAAGTGTGCCTGCCAAGCGACTTCAACAATGAAACGGATAGCCATTCTTGTATCTTTGTTTGCACCGCAGAATGCATCGACAACATAGAGCTTCTTATTTGAGAGCTCGTCGATAGCAATCTTCTTTACTGCGTCCCAAGTCTCTTTGCTAGCTGGATGGTTGTCGTTCTTGTAAGCATCACTTGTCCACCAGACTGTATCCTTTGAATTCTCGTCCATGACAATAAACTTGTCTTTTGGAGAACGTCCGGTATAGACGCCGGTCATGACGTTGACAGCACCAAGTTCTGTGACCTGACCCTTGTCAAATCCTTCAAGACCTGGCTTTGTCTCTTCTGCAAACAACTCCTCGTAAGAAGGGTTGTGGATGATTTCAGTGGTACCTGTGATACCATAAGCTTTCAAATCGATAGCCATATCAATTCTCCTTGTTCAATGTTTCATCATACGAGGAATCTCCTTTTCCGCGCATGAGATCCCTTGCTGAAATAGAATATAACCAATTTCACGGAAAACATCACTAGGTAGAGAATTAAATTAATGCAATTTCTATGCTGGCAAAGAGAAAACCCGAGCAACGCCCGGGCTTCTGGAAGAAAACATTATGAAAAAATATATCGCATGCCCTTTCGGGTCTGAAGAACTGGTTTCTAAACCTTGAGTAAATTACATGAAAGAAAACAAAAGGGCAATACCTTTGGACATATTTTTTTAAATAATTTTAAAAATTACTTGTTTTCTTCATTTTTCTCCTCTGAAAGAATTTTTAATAGAGATGAATACTCCTCTTTTTCCTCCCATAAAAGAGGCTCTTCTTTCTTCTCATTTCTTTTCTTCCTTGTGCCCCAGATCAATATAAAGACAACAAGGGCAAGGACAATAAAGAGGGCAAGGAGGGAACAAGCAATAACGTTCAATTCCTTCTTGTTTTCAACACTATTTACGTCCTCATTTGTCACCCCACTCTCTTCCATGGCTACGGGAGTCTCTTCTTTTTCTTCACTCTTTATTTCTGCTCTTTCATTCTTGATGTCGATAAAATCTCCGTCCTTAAAGAGAACAGGTAGTGTCGAGAGATCCTCTTCTTCCTCTTCCTTCTGTTCTATAAGAGGAATAGAAGATACTTCACTATCAACTTCTTCCGTGACGACGATATCTTCAATTTTTTCTACATTAGTTTCCACTCTTTCCAGCTCTTTTCCTGTTGCACAAGAAAAGAGAAGAAAAAGAACTGTAAGAGAAAGGAGGAAAATCTTCTTCATACCATAATCTCCACTAATCTAATATGCTCACCGTTTATTTCTATTCTTTCAGAGGAAAACAAAACCTTATCCAACTCTTTATATCTCACAGAGAGAACACTCTTCATGCCACACTTCTCACCAAGCTTGTTATATAGCTCTTCCTTGGTCATTTCCTTGTAATAAGAAAGAATTGTAAGCATACCATCCAAGAGTTCTTCAGGGGCTATATGGGAGAAATCACGTCTGACACTACTCTCCCTGAACTTTATCTCCCTGGATTCCAAGTACCAGAAACCATTTCTTTCCTCGTACTCTGTTCCCTTTAACTCCAAAGCTCTCTTTTTTGCTTCCTCCCCGTCAAAGGCAAATAAAATGCGTAGGGCGTCCCTCTCCAATATAGGAGCGAGGGTTTCCAAGAGATCTCTCAAAAGAGAAGAAAAATTCAAGGATGAAGAAGATTCCACACCCAGTTCCTTGGATCTAGGGATAATATCGTAAGAGGCATAAGGAGGAAAGACTATGTCGCTCTTCTCTTCTTCAATAATTACTTCTTCCTCTTTTTTCTCTTCAACTATTGTTTCTTCCTCCTGAGGAGAGAAGATGACATCAAGTTCCGAGATATTATCATTAAAGACGTCTCTGTACTTTACCCACAAAGGGAGCTTATCGAAAGAACAGAGGGAGTTTGATGCCTTCTCTTCCAAAGTCGAGTATGGAAGAGATAACAAAGGAGAAGCAAAGAGGTCCTTTATTTTCTCCAGGCTATCGCCATAGCGATGGAACAAATCCTCAATGCGCCTTATTCCCCTCATTATTGCTGTCTGTAGGGAAGAAAAGTCCTCACTCTTCAATCCGTCGATTACTTTTATTCCGTTTCTATACTCTTTAAGAATAGAAGCATACTCTTTCCAATTTGTGTCGATGTCTTTAAAAAGAGAGGAAGTGAAGGAATACTCTTTCTCTTTATCTTTCAATCTTATGGATTCATTTTTAATCCAAAGAACTCTCTTTGAAAGCAGTATTACTTCTTCGTTATCCAGTTTCTTTTCATATCGCGTTCCTTTCTCAAAGAAAGCCTTTATCTTCTTAAACTCTTTGGAGGATGGATCATCGATTATGAGTTTCAGTTTCTCCCGTGGTACCCTGAAGACATCTTCTTTATAGCGGGAGAGCATTAGCCTTATTCTCCTTCTCAATCTCTTGGCGTCCATCTCATATGGAGCCATTTCTCTAATAAAATCATCGATTTGAGGGAGAGTAAGGAGGGAAGAGTCAAAGAACGGGCTCTCCAGGATTATCTTTAAAGCCTCCCCTGCTTCTTTTAATTCCTCCAAGTTTTTCGGGGCTTTCCCTAGAAAAGTTTCCAAATATTGAGAGATAGTGAGGGCGTCATGACTGGCTTCAGATGTATCAGACAAAAGTAGTCGTAAGTAGTTATCTTTCCTCTCATCAGAGGGAAGATCACCCGAGAAGCCATACCAATCTCCTCTTGGATCTGTCTTATATTCGTCTATAGCTTCTTTTAGAGTAAATTGGGTACAAGTGACGCTATCCATACTCATCTCCTATCTCAATCTTAACTCTTTTTTTCTTACGAGCCAAAGCCAATTAATCTCACAAGAGGGGCAAAGATAATCTTAAAAGAGGATGTTTCACCCATTACAGATAGTGATACTTTCTTCAGAAAGAAGAAGGAAAGAGTAATGAGAGCAATATGGAGGATGAAGAACAAGAGCTCTTTCCTGAAAGAGTACAGCATCTCCTTTACAGCCTCCTTATTTCTCTTCAGCTCCCTTATTCCATATTTCAACAATACTTCTTTTCCACTTGGAGTATAGGAACACTCCTTCAGGATGAAGGAGCAGATTCCATCCTCCAAACCTCCCTTCATCAGCCCCTCGAAGAAGGCGATAACCCTGGGAACAGCCTTGACGATGGAGTGGATGAGAAACGAATAGGAAAGAACCATGAAAACGGAAGAAAGAATAAGGGCAAAGAGCCCCAAAGACGTGGACAAGTAGAGAAACAGAAGTGAGAGAGCAAAAAGGGAGAAGGAAGTGAGGCTCTTTATCTCCTTTTTCAAGATAATGAAAGACAATGCCGCTTTCAGTGCGTCTGCAGCAATTCGTGATGCCTTGGACGGAATGGAGGAGGCAAAGTCAGAGACCTTGTCCAAGGTCTTGAAGATTCTTCCCTTCTTTATCTCAGGGTTCTCTTTAGCTTTCCTCTCCAAGTCCTGTCTGAAGCCATCGATGGCATCCTTCGCCTTCCCTAGCCCCGCAACAATGGAAGGCTCCTCTACTCCCTCAACTTCCTCATCGTAGTCTTTGGCGAAATTGAACATTTCATCAAATGTAGGTAAAAGCTCTTCAGGAACTTCATTTCTCAGCTTGGCTATCTTTTCTTTTGTGTAGGATGAGATCTTTTTTATAAGGACACCGATGAGAGATGTAATTACAAAGATATCATCCAAGAGCCCCGCAATAGGGATGGCATCAGGAATTGCATCAATAGGAAGCACAAGATACAAGACAGCGACGCAGGCGGGGACTGCAACACCTGGTCCCCAGACTCCTGGGTGACGTGCAATAAGAAACAGCACCTGGATCTTTGACCAGATAGCTTCCAGTTGCTTTTTGTCTTTATACTTCTCAGCCTGTTTCTCTGCCCTGTCCACTTCTTCGACAGAGTAATTACCCTCAACTTTTTTTGTGAGAGACTCCACTATCTCTTCGGCTTTCACCTTTTCAGCCGTCTTCAATTCTTCTTTATTTTTACCGAAAGTCAAAGCTCTCTTTATTTTGCCATCCATATAACAATTCTAAGTAAAAGAGAGATTATCTTCTACAGAAAGCAAATCTTTCGGGAGAAGAAAGGGAAGGATTATATTTGTATCCTCGTATTGAGAACTCTTTTATTCCTTCTTCGTCTTCTATATTGTTTTCAGAGAGAAATCTCACCATCTCTCCCCTGGCCATCTTTGCATAGACTCCCTTTGTAACATAAGAGTCTCCCGTTTCTTCCAGAAATACAGGAGTTATTACTCTCACACTATCCTTTAAATGAGGAATGATTGCCTTCGAGTACTCTTCAGAGGCTAGGTTAATTATTAAGTTCTCGTCTTTCTCAAGTTCACGGGAGAGTGTATCTCCCCAGAACTCATATAAGTCCCCTTTATTGTTGATGTTTATTTTGCTCTCCATTTCCAACCTATAGGGAACGACACCATCTAACGGCCCCAATAGTCCATAGAAGCCACTGACAATTCTTAGTCTCTCCTCAACATAGAGAAGCATATCGTCAGTAAAGGATGAGGGAGACATGTAGGTGTACTGGATGCCGTCATATGAAAAGAGGGCTGGAGAGCCAGGAAGAGATAGGTCTATTTCCCTCAGTCTCTCAAGATTCTCCAATAAAAGCTTCCCTTTCAGTTTCCATACCTTTGCCTTCTCTTCTGAAGAGAGAGACAAAAGGTAGGAGAGAATCTCCTCTGTCTTATCGAGGAAAAGAGGTTTATGGGAAGGAGAGATACACTCCTCCATCTTCATCTTCTTTGCTGGGGATATTATGATCTTCATACTCTTAAAAGACCTCCCTTTCGGGAGGCTATAGTGTTATTTCTTTTCGCCGTCAAGCTTATCCAAGAGATCCCAGACGCCCAGCATATACTGAGTACCGAGGGCTCTGTCATACTTACCATATCCAGGTCTACATACACCAGGTCCTTCTTCCCAGAGCTGTCTGCCATGGTCAGGTCTGATATATCCTTCCCATCCTGCATCATGGAATGCTCTCAAGACATCTATGATTCCTGTCTCGCCGCAACAGTCTCTGTGAGCTGCTTCTGAGAAGTCGCCATTTGGAAGATGGTGAATATTTCTGATATGAGCGAATGCAATTCTCTCATGGTGCTTCTTTACAATCTCAGCACAGTTATTGTTTGGATTGGCATTCAAGCTTCCTGTACAGAGAGTGAGACAGTTATAAGGAGAATCAACCATCTTCAAAAGCTTATCACAAGCAGCTTCGTCAACCATAAGTCTTGGAAGTCCGAAGATATCCCATGGTGGGTCATCCATATGGATGGCCATCTTTATGCCTGTCTCTTCCAAAGCTGGCATAATGCCTTCCAAGAAATACTTCAAGTTAGCCCAAAGCATATCCTTTGTTACAGGAGCATATGCCTTGAAGAGCTCATCAAGCTTTGCCATTCTCTCCGGCTCCCAGCCAGGGAATGTCATGTTATATTTTTCTGTGAAGTCCAAGATATACTGAGCCATGGACTTGTAGTCATCTTTGATCTTGTCTCTTTCATAGAAGAGAGCTGTAGAGCCATCTC
>JALFYG010000305.1 GCA_022784805.1 Spirochaetales bacterium | reverse complement strand
GAGCCACCCATTACAACAGATTCTTTGTTGGAAAGGGCGATGTCTATACCGCACTCAATGGCTGTAACTGTGGCAAATAAGCCATCGGAGCCAGCGATGGCGTTTAAGACGATGTCTGGTTTTGTAGACTCAAAGAACTCCTTGAGACCAGATTTCTCAATTGGATCTGTAATAAGAGTAGGGCAGGAAAACTCCTTTGAAAGAGCATTAAGTTTATCTACACTTTTATGGGCAGTAAGTCCTACGACTTGAAAGCCAGGATTTTTCTTTCTCAAATAATTAAGGCATGTTGTGCCGATACTTCCTGTTGAGCCAAGAATAAGAATTCTTCTCATTTTTATACCAATATTTCAAAGAACATAGAAAAGACAGGAATAGCAATGGACAAGGAGTCGATACAATCAAGCATGCCGCCACGTCCTGGAATTACAATACCTGCATCTTTTACACCTGCGCTTCTCTTAAGCATGGATTCAAAGAGATCTCCGCACGTTCCGAACACTGAAGTAGGGAGGGCAATAAGGAACATTTTAAGAGGAGTGACGTTAAGCATTCCTGGAAAGATTGCAACAAGAATAGCCATCAGAAGGGATATTCCAATTGTTCCACCGATAAATCCAGCAATGGACTTATTTGGAGAACATTTAACAACGCCTTTATTGTTCTTTCCAAAAAGCATGCCGCTGAAATAAGCCATGGAGTCAGAACCGAAAACAATACCTAGGAAAACAAGAATTGCATTGGGGCCTGAATGCAAGAAGCAAAGCTTTACGGCATAAACCATAAAGAGGCTAGGGTAACAGAGTGTCAGACATGTAGCTGCTATTCTCTCAATGGATCCCTTGAAGTTATCTTTTGCTCCATGAATGACTTCCACAAAGAATGCAAATCCTAAGAAGGCAGAGAGCACGAAAGCAATAAGTCCATCGATATGGATATAATTTAGATTTATAAGCTCGATTACAGGAAGAAGAATTCCCAGGTATCCTGTAAATGGAACATCTATTTTCTTTTTCAGTATATTATTGTGTAATTCCCATGTTCCCACGGCGTTACAAAGAATAACAATAATGGCGAAAGCCAAATGATTCATCTGAGGAAGAAAGAGTATTGCACAAATAAGGATTGGAAGAGCTACTACTGCAGTAAGTATTCTAGTGGTGAGGGAACTACTCATTTGACTAAACCTCCATATTTACGTGTTCGAGATAGATAATCATCTACAATTCTATCTACCATTGTCTCGTTCCAATCTGGCCAGAGTTCATCATAAAACCCAAATTCAGAGTAGTTGGATTGTAAGAGAAGAAAACCGCTTAAACGTTTCTCTCCGGCACTGCGAACTATCATGTCTGGAGAAGGAACCGTTGGATTATCTACAAAAGAAAGGAGTGTTTCTGGAGTAAAAGTTGTAATACCACTTTCTACAGCCTTATTTGCAGCTCTGGCAATTTCATCCCAGCCACCGTAGTTTATAGCAAGCTGAACAGTGAGGGTGGAATTGTCTTTTGTGGCCTCTACGGCTTTCATAAGTCCTTTGTATGCGGACTCAGGCATTCCTTCTTTATTACCTAAAAAAAGTATTCTGATGTCCAATTTGTTGAATTTTGGAATATTAGCTTGGACTTGCATAGATAAAAGACCCATAAGATAGTTTACCTCATCTTTGGGTCTTTTCCAGTTTTCTGTGGAGAAGCAATATAGGGTGAGGAATCTGATTCCATTCTTGATGCATCCCTTTGCGACTCTTTCGGCGGCATATGCCCCTTCTTTGTGACCATCGGTCCTTTTAAGACCTCTTTGCTCGGCCCAACGACCGTTACCGTCCATTATGCATGCAAGATGATTTAGATTCCCCACAATGACCTCGTCAAATCTCCATTATTTCTTTTTCTTTTGCTTCTGCAACCTTGTTGATGTCTGCAATAGCAGAATCTGTCAGCTTCTGGATTTTTGTTTCGCCATCTTTCTGCTGATCTTCAGAAATTTCACCAGCCTTCTGCATCTTCTTCAGCTCTTCCATTGCATCGCGGCGGATATTTCTGACTGCGACTCTTGACTGTTCTGCTGTAGCTTTTGCTTGCTTGGCAAGTTCCTTTCTTCTGTCAGCTGTAAGGGCAGGGAAGTTGACTCTGATAAGCTTTCCGTCATTGTTTGGATTGAGTCCAAGCTCTGACTTCTGGATTGCCTTCTCAATTGCAGGAAGAACTGTCTTGTCCCAAGGCTGGATGACGACCATTCTTGCCTCTGGAACAGAGATGGATGCTACCTGTGAAAGTGGAGTTTCTGCACCATAGTACTCAACCTTGATCTTATCAAAGAGAGCGGCAGAAGCTCTACCTGTTCTGAGAAGGGCATAGTCAGCCTGAAGGCTGGCTACGCTCTTTTTCATTTTTTCACTGCAGTTGTTGATTACGTTCTGCATGGCTTCTCCTTATTTGAGACCTGCCATAAAGACACTGTAGGAAACAAGTTCGATCTTTGCTCCTGCTGCCTTTCCGCAATCTGCAAGTGCCTGTGCAACGCTCTTGGAATCATCCTTAACGAATGCCTGATCAAGGAAACAAACTTCCTTATAGAGCTTTGAAAGCTTTCCTCTTACGATGCCTTCCTTAACCTTATCTGGCTTGGAAGCAAGCTTCTCATCCTGAGCAACCTGAGCTCTGAAGATACCGAGCTGCTCTTCTTCATATTCCTTTGGAACGACAGAATCACAGAGATACTGTGGCTTGTAAGCTGCTGCGTGGAGAGCGAGGTCATGAGCGAGCTCCTTGACACCGTCGTTCTCGAATGCTGCTGCGTTGTCAGCCTTGAGGATGATAGAAACTGCAACTGCGCCTTCACCGTGAACATAAGTTGCACAATATCCATTCTCAGGAATATCTGTAACTGTGAAGGAAACAAGGTTCATGTTCTCTTTGATGATAGCGATGAGGCCGTCAACCATTGACTTGAGCTCATCGTTTGGTTCTGTGTATCCCTTCTCGAGGATAACAGCACAGAGGTCTTCACCAAGCTTCTTGAAGTCTTCGTTCTTAGCGACGAAGTCTGTCTCACAAGAAAGAGAGAGCATAACGACCTTCTTGCCATTGCTCTTAACGAAAACTCTACCGTTATCTGTTGCTCTGTCCTGTCTCTTTGCAACTGCTGCAAGACCCATTTCCTTGAGGATCTTCTCTGCACCGGCGAAGTCTCCGTCAGCCTGTGTGAGAGCCTTCTTGCAGTCCATCATACCTGCTCCAGTGATATCTCTGAGCTTCTTTACATCTGCTGCTGAAATAGCTGCCATAGTTTTGTTCTCCTATATACTGCGGATAAATTACTTGTTGAAGTATTCCTCTTCGTCGGAATCTTCTACTTCTTCTTCCTTCTCTTCACTTGGTGTGTAGTTGGAATAATCTTCGATGATCTCATCCTTCTCTTCTGGAGTTGGATTAGCTTCAGCCAATTCTTCTTCATCGTCGAGAGACTCGATGATCTGGATGCCAGCTTCGCTGTCTGCATCGATAACTGCATTAGCAATGATTTCGACGAAGAGAGAGATTGCTCTGATAGCATCATCGTTGCCAGGAATTGGATATGTGATGTCTGTTGGGTCACAGTTTGTATCGACGACAGCGATTACAGGGATTCCAAGTCTCTTAGCTTCTGCAACTGCAAGAGCTTCCTTCTTTGTGTCGATGACAAAGAGTGCACCAGGAAGGTCCTTCATGTCCTTGATACCGCCGAGGTCTCTTTCGAGCTTAGCCATTTCTTTTGTGCGGAGAGCGACTTCCTTCTTTGTGAGGGAATCGAATGTTCCGTCAGCCTGCTCTCTCTCGAGCTTCTTAAGCTTTGCAACAGACTTTTTGATTGTTGTGAAGTTTGTAAGCATACCGCCGAGCCATCTGTTGGAGACATAAGGCATACCACATCTCTTAGCTTCTGTCTCGATAGCCTGCTGTGCCTGCTTCTTTGTACCAACGAAAAGAATCTGCTTATCGTTCTTAACCTGAGCTCTTACAGCTTCATAAGCTTCAACGATACAAGCACTTGTCTTCTGAAGGTCGATGATATGGATTCCGTTTCTCTCTGTGAAGATGAAACGAGCCATCTTTGGATTCCATCTCTTTGTCTGATGGCCGAAATGTACGCCTGATTCGAGCAGGCTCTTCATTGTTACTACTGCCATAGTAGTCACTCCTTTCGCAAACCCGTGTTCCTGAAATTATTCAGGCTTTGGTTCCCTTGCACTATATCTCTTCCATACGGAAGGAAATTTGGCTGCTACGCAACCTTTTGTATCCTACAACAATAAAAAAGGGACTTCAAGACTCCCTTTTGGTGTTTTTATATAAAAATAATGGCATTTTTTATAAAGTAAGTGTAACATTACAATAGATTTTTAGTTAATCAAACGATATACGACATAATCCGTTGTATGGAGTGTCCGTAATACGGAGGAATAATTATGAAGAAAATGATTGTCGCCCTTCTGGCGCTAGTCCTGGTTTTTTCATTCGTCAGCTGCGACGCTATGCTGGATGTAATGAATAAGATGGGAAATAACGTGGCTGGAACAGAGAAGAAAGTCATTGAAGACTCTCTCAATGCCGCTAAGCCATCTACAAGTAAGAGTGAAACCAACGATAATGGATCCAAGTCTTTCGTTTTTGGTGGTGGAGAAGATACAAAGACTCTCTTTACCGTTAGCGAAAATGGTTCAACTCTTACACTCGGTGAAGGCACAAGTGCTTTGTCTATTGATTTGAAAGAAGGTGCTCTCGCAGGAGTTGATGCTATTCTT
>JALFYG010000302.1 GCA_022784805.1 Spirochaetales bacterium | reverse complement strand
GGCAACAAAGGATGCAGGAAGAATCGCTGGCTTGGAAGTAAAGAGAATCGTCAACGAGCCTACAGCTGCTGCTCTTGCATATGGCTTCGGTAAGGATTCTTCAAAGGAAGAGAAGATCGCAGTCTACGACTTCGGTGGTGGTACATTCGATATCTCAATCCTTGAGCTTGGTGATGGTGTCTTCGAAGTAAAGAGTACAAACGGTGATACACACCTTGGTGGTGATAACATCGACCAGGTCATCATCGATTGGCTTATCTCTGACTTCAAGAGAGAATATGGCATCGACCTTTCAAAGGACAAGATGGCTCTCCAGAGATTGAAGGAAGCTGCTGAGCAGGCAAAGATCATGCTCTCTTCTTCAACTCAGACAACTATCAACCTCCCATTCATCACAGCAGATGCTACAGGTCCAAAGCACCTTCAGAAGGAGCTCACAAGAGCTAAGTTCGAGCAGATGATCGAGCCACTTGTTGAGAAGACAAAGATTCCTTGCATGAACGCTCTCAGAGATGCTGGCCTTTCTGCATCTGATATCGACGAAGTTGTCCTCGTTGGTGGTTCAACAAGAATCCCAATGGTCCAGGAAGCTGTAAAGAAGCTCTTCGGAAAGGAACCACACAAGGGTGTAAACCCAGACGAAGTAGTTGCAGTTGGTGCATCTATTCAGGGTGGTATCTTGAAGGGAGATGTAAAGGATGTCCTTCTCTTGGATGTCACACCACTCTCACTCGGTATCGAGACACTTGGTGGCGTAACAACAAAGCTCATCGAGAGAAACACAACTATCCCTACAAGAAAGAGCCAGATCTTCTCTACTGCATCTGATGGTCAGACAGCTGTATCAATCCACGTTCTCCAGGGTGAAAGAGAGCTTGCTTCCCAGAACAGAACACTTGGTATGTTCAACCTTGAAGGAATCGCTCCAGCACCAAGAGGAGTACCTCAGATTGAAGTCACATTCGATATCGATGCCAACGGTATCGTCCACGTATCTGCAAAGGATCTTGGAACAGGAAAGGAACAGAAGATCAGAATCGAATCTTCTTCAGGTCTCAGCGAAGCAGACATCGAAAAGATGGTAAAGGAAGCTGAAGCTCACGCAGAAGATGACAAGAAGGCCAGAGAGACAATCGAAGCTAAGAACAATGCCGAGACTCTCTGCTACTCCACAGAGAAGGCTCTCAAGGAGTATGGTGACAAGATCTCTTCTTCCGAGAAGGCAAACATCGAAGCAGCAGTCAAGGATCTCAGAGATACTCTCGCTTCTTCCAGTGCTTCTCTTGAAGAAATCAAGAGCAAGACAGAAAAGCTTCAGGAAGTATCAATGCAGCTTGGACAGAAGGTATATGAAGCAGCTCAGCAGGCACAGAATGCTCAGGGCGGTGCAAACAGCTCCAGCAATGCTTCCAGCCAGAGCGACAATAGCAACACTTCACAGGGTGGAGACACAATGGATGCAGACTTCGAGGAAGTCAAATAAAAAGAATCCTCAAAGGTACTCTAAGCAGCATGGATTCCATGCTGCTTTCTGTGTAATATAGGACGTGTTATGGCAAAGAGAGATTATTATGAAGTACTGGGCATCAAAAAAGGTGCCACAGATGACGAGATAAAGAAGGCTTACAGGAAGGTGGCCATGGCCAACCATCCTGATACTCATCCAAATGACAAAGAAGCGGAAGAGAGATTTAAGGAAGCCAGTGAAGCCTATGAAGTCCTTTCAGATGCAAAGAAGAAAGCTGCATATGACCAATATGGCTTTGCAGGCGTAGATGGAATGGGCGGAGCCGGTGGCAGTTATCAGAATGTCTACAGAGACTTCAGCGACCTATTTGGTGGAAGCGGTGGTTTTTCTGATATTTTCTCTTCATTCTTTGGTGGTGGAAGTGGTGGTCAGAGAAGAAGCGCAAACTCTCCTCAGCAGGGACAATCCCTTAGATATGATCTCACAATTGATTTCAAAGAAGCTGCTTTTGGCTGTAAGAAGGAGATTTCTTTTGCCCACGATGACACTTGTCCAAGCTGTCATGGTGCCGGAGGAAGTGGAAGACACACATGTCCCACATGTGGAGGAAGCGGTCAGGTTGTTTCTGGCGGTGGCTTCTTCCAGATGGCCCAGACTTGCCGCACCTGCCGTGGAACAGGAACAGTTGTGGATAACCCATGTTCAGAGTGTCATGGAACAGGCAGTGTCAGAAAGAGTGAAAAGGTCAGCGTAACTATTCCAGCTGGAAGTGATGACGGAACAAGACTCACTCTCAGAGGAAAGGGAGATGCAGGAGTAAACGGTGGACCTAACGGCGACTTGATTCTCGTAATCAGAGTACGCCAGGACAAATACTTCGTGCGTGACGGAAACGACGTTTACCTTCAGATTCCTATTTCCTTTGTCCAGGCTGCCTTGGGTGATACAATCCAGGTTCCTACAATCGATGGAACTGATGTAATGGTGGACATTCCTGAAGGAACCCAAAGCGGAAAGATGCTTCGCTTGAGAGGAAAGGGTGTTCCTGTTCTCAGAGGCAATAACGCAAGAGGAGACATGTACCTTAAGGTTATTGTTGAGACACCTAAGAGACTTGGAATGAAAGAGAAAAAGCTTATGAAAGAGCTTTATGAGACAATAAGCCCCACAAAGGCACCGAAACCGGTTCCTTTTGATAACGAGTAGGAGGAAAGATGGGAGAAAGAGTCTATGGCTACCATGCCATTGAAGAGGCGCTGAAAAAAGCCGGTATGGGTTCAACTATATATCTGCAGCGAAATGGCGGAGAAAGAATCCAAAGCTTAGAGAGACAGGCAAGACTTACAGGCAAGGTTGCTGTAAAGAAGGTCTCGAAAGATGATCTGGAGAGAATGATGACAGGAGTAGACCTGAGAGGCGCGCTTTTGGATATGGGCGGCCCTAGACGCGGTGCATCAAGACTTCAGGAGACTACAGTTGAAGAGTTCTGTGCCTCCCTCTCCGAAGACCAGGGCGCTTTGGTTTTGATTCTTGACGGAATAACAGATCCTCATAATCTTGGAGCAATTCTCAGATCTGCAGATCAGTTTGGCGTAAACCTTGTCATGATTCCTGAAAGAAGATCCGTACAGGCAAACGAGACGGTGGTAAAGGTATCATCAGGGGCAGCCCAGTATGTTCCTGTTTCTGTCGTAACTAACCTTAACAGAGAAATAGAGACACTGAAGAAGAATGGTTTCTGGGTTTATGGTGCCGATATGAAGGGCAACTCCTCATACTCCGAGAAGTTCTCCTCAAGAACAGCCATCGTAATGGGAAATGAAGGAAACGGAATGTCCTCTCTTGTAAGAAAGAACTGCGACTATATCGTCTCAATCCCTATGCAGGGTCATATCGATTCCCTGAATGTCTCGGTGGCAGCTGGAATTCTTTTGTACGAGTATAGAAGAAACAATAATTAGAGCAATGAAAATGGGCCGTTTGGCCCATTCTTTATTGACTTTCCCAGGTGAAGAATTTATTACCTATGTCATCTCTGTACCACAGAGAGTCC
>JALFYG010000295.1 GCA_022784805.1 Spirochaetales bacterium | reverse complement strand
GAAGGTAGCTTGGAGCAGATTAAGAAGGCAATGAAGGCTGTAGGCTTCACGGAAGTAGTCGAAGTTGCCGAGGGCGCCAAAATTACAGCTGAAAGAGAAGCCAAGGAGCTTATGGAGAAGAAGGCCAAGGGTGAAGGTTATCTTGCCACTTCCTGCTGCCCGGCATGGTTTAGTTTGGTAGACAAGCATATCCCTGCTATCAGAGACCATATCTCAACAACCCTTTCTCCTATGGGATATACAGCTCAGCTTTGTAAGGAAAGATTCCCTGGATATAAAGTAGTATTCATCGGACCATGTGTTGCCAAGCGCTATGAAGCTGCAACAAAGTATCCTGAGTTAATCGACAGAGTACTCTCTTATGGAGAACTCGCTTCAATCTTCGTTGCAAAGGGCGTAAATGTTGCAGATATGCCTTTGGATTATGAAGATGATGAAGTATGTAAGGCTATCGATGACTGCAGAGACTTCGCTGTATCCGGCGGTGTTGCTGAGTGTGTACTTTCACGTGTTGATGACAGAAGTAAGTACAAGATCATGAGCATCAACGGTATCGACAGCAAAGTCGTCAGACAGATCAAGCTTTGGCCAAAGATCAAGCCAGACGCAGATCTTGTTGAAATCATGTGCTGTGCAGGTGGTTGTGTTGCTGGTCCTGGTACCTTTAACTCTGTTCCTAATGCATTGAAGATGAGAGACGCACAGAAGAAAGCAAGACATGAAGCTTGGGAAAAGAAAGAAAGCCAAGAATAAAGCGCGGGGCAGGGAATAAAACCTGCCCTTAAATATTGCCCTCACTCTCACGATAGTCTGAAGCATCATTTGCAATAGTCTTGAGATAAGAAGTCATCTTTAGGCTCTCATCCCATAGAGAGAGGGAACTGTTATCATAATCATCAACTTTTCCTCTGAAGTATTCTCTGTTTAGTTTTTGGGCGATGAGAGCCATCTTGTCTATGTTTTCGCTTTCTATATCTCTCGTAAACTTATAAGCAGTGGAGGAATCGAAGGCGAGGAGAGCTTCATTCTTCAGTTCTTCGTCATCTATCTCTTTTGTCCTGTATGTATAAGCTCCTTTGTCGTCTATTTCAATGATTCCGTATTGAAGAGGCCAATCAGAGAAAGACTCTGCCGCAATTTCTGTTATGCCGCTCTCCTTTGTTATGTGCTGGATATGTAAGTGCCCTGAGAGATTTAGTTTCACCCCGTACTTTTTCAGAATATCCACTACTTTGTTACTGTTGTTTATCTGGTAACCGAAAGTATATCGCGGGTTATGGACAAAGAGATTCTGGTGAGTAGCCAGTATTACTTTCTTTTCCTTGATGGTCGCCATCTTCAGGGCATTTTCCATCCAAGTAAGGGTTTTGCTTCTTACGCTTCCGCTGCTGCCATTATTGCTGTCTATACACATGATCCAAATATCATCAGTGATCTTGGCCATATATGAATTGGATACTGGGTCTTGGGATATAGCAATGCCATATCCGTAATCCATCCATAACTCCTCAGCGTCTATTGGAGAGATACCCTCTGTTGCGATTACTTTATCACTATAGAGAGCATAGGGAGAGGAAAGAGTGTCGTGGTTTCCCATAAGGACCAATACCTTGATGCCGTTGTCTTTGAGAACTGAAAACTTCTCTTTCAACTCTTCATGGCTCTTCTTCTCTCCGTTATAAGTAAGGTCTCCTGTGACTACTACGGCATCAGGAGAGAGTTCCAGCATCTCTGAAATAAACTCATCCATAACTTTGTCCATTATGTGAGTTGCCTTGCCATCCCCTTCAAATGAGAGATTTCTCAGTCTATCGTAGTCAAAGAGAGAAGATGAGAGATAGTGGAGATCTGATACGTGTACAATAGTAGTTGCATATATAGAGACAATGACTGACAACAGGAAAAAGAAAGAGAATAGACGCTTCATGATTCAATGATACGTCTTTTATCTTTCCTATTCATCTATTTCATCCATAGAAGCCATCAATCTAATATCTGATAAAATAGAATCTATCTGCTAATCTAATTATTTTATTGACCATTAAATTAATGGCTATTAAAATAACGATATGAAGAGATTTTATGGTAGGGAAAAAGAGCTTGATTTACTCAGGAGATTAGATTTACAGGCAAAGAGTAGTGCTACGTTTACAATTCTCATGGGGAGAAGGAGAATCGGTAAGACCGAACTGGCAAAACAACTTAAAACATCATGTGATAAATTCTGCTATCTCTTCATAAGTAAAACAGCTGAACCCCTCTTAGCCTCTTTTTGGCAAGAAGAAATCTTAAATAGTCTGGGGCTGAGGATTCCAGGAAAAGTTGTGTCCTTGAAAGACCTATTCAAAGAACTCTTCATTTTCTCTGAAAGAAATCATTTCACCCTTGTTGTTGATGAGTTTCAGGAGATAGCCAAGATCAATAACTCTTTTTTCTCTGACCTGCAGAATCTTTGGGATAACTATAGAAATACATCGAAAATGAACCTGATAGTTTCCGGATCCATTTATTCTTTGATGGTAAAAATCTTTGAGGACTCAAAAGAGCCATTATTTGGTAGGTGTACAGCCAAGATGACACTTAAGCCTCTCCCTCCATCGACTATCAAGGAGATACTTAGAGACTATAATCCAGATTATAATAAGGAGGATTTACTTTGCCTTTATGCCTTGTCTGGAGGAGTACCTAGATATATCACGCTATTGATGGATGGTGGTGCGTACACCAAGGATGAAATGATTGATTATGCATTGTCCCCATATTCGGCGTTTCTCTCTGATGCAAAGGATATTTTGATATCAGAAATCGGAAATGATTACGCTATCTATTTTTCTATACTCCGCCTTATTGCAGAGGGGTATGTCACTCAGACAGAGATAGACTCTGTAATTGGCAAAAACGTTGGATCCTATATAGACAAGCTGGAGAGGCTGTTTTGTGTCATTAAAAAGAAGAAGCCATTATTCGCACCAGAAAACAGCAGGAAGGCCCATTGGGAGATTATGGACCCGAATATGAGGTTTTGTTTCAGATTCATCTATCCTAACGAGCAGTTATTGGAGTTGGGGCAGTATGACAGGCTTAAAGACTTGGTGATGAGAGACTATGATACTTTTGTTGGAAAAACTCTCGAGGATTATTTCTTTGAAGTCCTGAAAGAAAGAGGCGGATTCACAATGCTTGGTTCCTGGTGGGACAACAAGGGAGAGAACGAGATAGATATCATTGCCCTGGACTCTTTCGATAAGAGTTGTAAGCTCTACGAGGTAAAGAGAAACAAAAGCAAATACAGCGAAAAGAAATTAAAAGAAAAAGCAGACAAGTTTGTGAAGAATATTCCTGATTACAAGATAAAGCTGATTGGCTTAAGCATTGATGATATGTAGTATTGGTCGCTTTGCTCCTTTTATAGCACTCTATTCTTATTGTTAAGAAACCTTCTTAAGAATAGACTGAAATCATGATTGACATGACTAAAGGGAAGCCTCTGGCTCACCTTATTAAATATGCTGTCCCACTACTACTGGGAAACCTGATGCAGCTGATGTATAACGCTGTAGACTCTATTATTGCAGGTCGTTTCATAGGGCAGGATGCCCTGGCTGCAGAGGGAATAGCAGAACCTGTAATGAATATGATCATCCTCCTTATTTCAGGTGTAACCATTGGATCGGGAGTATTGATGAGCGAGGCTTATGGCGCCAAGAATATGGATAAGCTTAGAAAGCTTAACGGTGTCACACTTGTCCTGGGAGCCATTGCAGGCAGCATAGTCGGAATACTGGGCTTCTTCCTCTCTAAATACATCCTTATTTTAATGGATACTCCTTCCGTCATCTTGGATAAGACTACCTGGTATCTATCCATTACTTTCCTGGGTGTTCCCTTTGTCTTTATATTCAACGCCCTTTCTGCGGGGCTGAAAAGTGTAGGGGACAGCAGGACTCCTCTTCTGTTTCTTGCTTTCTCTTCCATACTTAACGCTGCGTTGGATTTGATCTTTCTTGGCTTATTGGGCTTTGGAATCATATGCTCTGCAACTACCACTGTTGTTGCTGAGATAGTCTCTGCTTTTCTTGCCCTCTGGTGGACCAAAACAAGAAACAAGGAGATATTCCCGAAGAAAAAAGACTTGGCTTTGGAGAAAGAGAGCGTTCTGTCCATTGTGAAGTATGGCGGACCGACTGCCCTCCAGCAGATGGTGCAGCCATTGGGTAAGCTCTTTATCCAGAGTGCCGTGAACTCATTGGGAGTTGCTTCCATCGCTGCCTTTAATGCTTCTGCAAGGGTAGATTCCTTTGCTCTTATTCCTGAGCAGGGCATAGCATCTGCAGAGGCTACATATATTGCCCAGAATAGGGGAGCGGAGAAGAAAGAGAGAGTAATGAAGGGCTTCTGGTCCGGCGTATTGTTGGAGCTGAGCTATGCTCTCATTATCGGAGTGGTGGTATTCTTTCTTAAAGATGGAATAGTATCTCTCTTTATAGATGGAGAGAATGCCGGGTCTGTCATAGAGCGTGGTGCGTCTTACTTGGGAGTGATGGCATTCTTATATGCCCTACCTTCCATGACTAATCTTGTCCAAGGTTTCTTCAGAGGAACCGGTAAGATGTATACCACTATAATGGGAACTACAGTGCAGATTACTATACGCACTATCTTTACTTTTATTCTGACTCCCAAGATGGGAATCATCGGAATTGCTTATGCTTCAGGATTAGGATGGGCTGCAATGCTATTATGGGAACTCCCATACCTATTCATCACAGCCCATAAACGTGGATATAAAATCAGAGGTAATTGACGCTTACTTTTAGAGTCTTTCCCTTTTCAATCTTCACTGTCTTACCTTCAACTCTCTCACCGTCTACAGTGAGGGAGTATTCTTTTCCTCTCTCACCAGAGATCAAAAGGGTGGTGTCACCAATCTTTCGAGTCGCAGTAAAGCTGTTGATTTCCTTAGGAAGGCATGGGTTAATTACCATTCCATCCAAGGTCGGGGTAATACCCATCAGGAACTGGGACGCATTTACAAATGTCCATGCAGCACAGCCTGTGAGCCAGCTGTTCTTTCCCTCTCCTTCGTTCTGGGCATCCCTGCCTGCAACCATCTGACAATATATATAAGGCTCTGTCTTATGTATCTCGCTTATGTCCTCAAGGTATGCAGGGCAGATCTTTCTATAGATTTCAAATGCTCTGTCTCCGTGACCGAGGCATGCTTCTGCACAGCTAACCCAAGGGTTGTTGTGGCAGAAGATACCTGCGTTCTCTTTGTATCCTGGAGGATAAGATGATACTTCTCCCAAGTTCAGGTGATATTCCTTATAAGCTGGCTGCAGAAGGACTATTCCATACTTTGTGTCCAGATACTTCTCAACGCTTTCCAGAGCTTTCGCTGCCTTTCCGTCCTCAACTCCTATCCCAGCCATTACACACATGCCTTGTGGCTCGATGAATATCTTACCGTCATCGCAAAGGTGGCTTCCAACAGGATTAGAGAATGCATCATATGCTCTGACAAACCACTCTCCGTCCCAGCCAGCTGTGACTGTGGCTTCTGTCATCTTCTCGATCTCTTTCTCAATTTCCTTCTTCTCATCCTCCAAGCCCAGGTGGGCGAGAATCTCTACATATTGCTTGGCATATTTGACAAAGAGACCAGCGATGAACACAGATTCTGCTTTGCCACTTTCAAAGTTGGAACATGTCTGGAAGCTTTCTCCAGGAGTGGATGAGAAACAGTTAAGGTTCAAACAGTCGTTCCAGTCAGCTCTTCCGATGAGAGGAAGGCCATGGGGGCCTTTGTGGGTGACTGTGTATCCGATACACCTTCTAAGATGCTCCAAAAGACTCTTTGCCTTTGTCTCATCATTATTAAATGGAACCTGCTCCTCTAGAATAGACCAGTCGCCTGTTTCAGCCAGGTATGAGTAGGTGCAGGCCACAAGCCACAATGGGTCGTCATTGAAGCCTCCGCCGATATCTGCGTTGCCTTTCTTGTCCAGTGGTTGGTACTGGTGGTATGTGGAGCCATCTTCAAACTGGATTGAGGCAATGTCGATGATTCTTTGTCTTGCACGCTCTGGGATAATGTGCATGAAGCCCAAGAGGTCCTGGCAGGAGTCTCTGAAGCCCATTCCTCTTCCGATTCCGCTTTCATAATAAGAAGCGGAGCGTGACATATTGAAGGTGACCATACACTGGTACTGGTTCCAGATGTTGACCATTCTGTCGAACTTCTCTTCACCGGTGGAGATATGGTACGAGGAGAGAAGAGTATCCCAATAAGCCTTGAGTTCATTTAGTTTGGCTTCCACGGCCTCTTTGCTTCCATATCTCTTTTGCATTTCATGGGCTTTGGTCTTGTTAATGACTCCCTTGCTTTCCCATTTCTCTTCTTCCTTGTTTTCTATGTATCCGAGTACATATATAAGAGTCTTCTCTTCCCCTGGCTCGAGGCTGAATCTATTTTCCAATGCAGCGATAGGTGACCAGCCGGAGGCATGGGAGTTCTTCATCTTTCCGTCTGTTATGGAGGAAGGATTATCCCAATTATTAAAGCGACCTAAGAATGAAGCCCTGTCAGAGTCATATCCTGTGACGTTTTCGTTGACAGAGAAGAAAGCGTAGTGGTCTCTTCTTTCCCTATACTCTGTCTTATGATAGATGGCCTTCTTTTCTATCTCGACTTCACCTGTGGAGTAGTTACGCTGGAAGTTTGTAAAGTCGTCCCATGCATTCCACAGACACCACTCTACGGCTCCCACAGTTCTGATCTCTCTTGGCTTTACTCCAGTGTTTTTCACTGTGAGCATCATGACTTCAGCTCTCTCTCCCATTGGGACGAAGCAAATAAGCTCTGAAGAAATATCATTCTTGGTTCCCTTGAAGAGAGAATAACCCAAGCCATGACGGGCTTCATAGAAATCCAATGGAGTCTTTGTAGGCAGGAAAGAAGGGGAGAAAGCCTTTTCTCCGTCTGCAGATATATAGAACATACGTCCGCCATTGTCTTCCGGCACGTTGTTATATCTGAAGCGTGTTATGCGCCTCATCTTTGCATCTTTATAAAAATCATAACCACCTGCAGTGTTGGAAATAAGACCGAAGAAGTCCTCGTTTCCAAGATAGTTGATCCATGGCAGTGGAGTATAAGGGGTCTCAATTACATATTCTTTTCTTTCATCATCGAAATGCCCGAATTTCACAGCTAATCTCCTGTAAGTTAGTTTATTCAGTGAACTAACATAAATAATACACTGTATTTCGAAATTTAAAAGAAAAATCGTTCAGATATATCGAGAGCGCCCTGATTCGCCCCTGAAATGAACAGTTTTGGACAAAAACGTGTTGTAAATAATAGGAGAAAAAACATGAACGAATTTAATTTAAAGAAAAATGGTTGTGCGCCCTTCGATGACACGATGATTTATCCTTTCCTTGCATCCTTTGATGGAGCGGATGAAATCGTTTCTGCAATTATCGGGAAAAAAGTGACGATCACAGATGTGAATGGCATTGAAATGGATCATGTCGTGGGAAAGATGGCGGAAGGTGTTTTGATCGATGCAGAGAATGAAAAAGAAAACTATTGCATCGCCATCAAAAAGATTTCCGAAGACTATCAGGAAGAAGTCGTCACCAAGATAATGAGATTTCTTGTGTACACCCTCTCTGAAAGAAGAGAAGAGGATAAAGATGTGAAGCTTGTGGCTGTCATGGTTGATGACAGAAAGGGAGATTGTGAGGCATTAATAACCAGATGTAACGGTGTTAATCCACAGGTCGGGCCTATTGAGTCAGTCTACATTTTTCCAAACTGCAGTTCAAAGGGAAAGCTTAAGGATACTTTCCATGAATTGGTCAATGGTTATAAGGATAAATTCAACAATGAATATATAAGAGATGGCTTGGATTGGCTTCTCTCTGAAGAAGGCAAAGATGAGTTCGATAGTTACTGGAAGTCTCTTGATAGAAGATGGAGAGTAAATCTGGCAAAAGAGCTCATTACATCAGGAATGGACAATAAAGAAGTGATGAAAATCTTAAATCTTGATACTTCAGAGCTTATTTCATCCATGGTTCTCATGAAACTTCAGGAGCATGTGGACTCAATTGTCAAAGATTGACCCCAATCATAATAAAGAATAAGAGTATCCCCAATACTGCTCCCATAATATACTTTTTGCTTCTTTCGTCACCTTCTTCCAAGTTCATGGACAGCACTGAAAAGACTGTTGTGATCAGGAAGGGGATGGCGAGGGCTGGAATCTTTCCCATTTTGTTGACATCGCCTGATGTGCTGAATTGAGTCACCACGTTTTCTGGAAGGGCGATAAAACCAAAGATGGCAAGGACTACGGCTGCTGCAATAAGTGCGATTGCGATTTTTTTGTTTTTACTCATGATAATTTGGATTATAAAGCCCACGGAATCTTTTTCAATACGGTTTATGTGCACTTTTCCAAATTGTTTTGCGCTTCTGTTGCGGTCCGAGTGTGGGTTTATCAGTTTAGTAAATGGAAAGTACTCCTTTGTGCAATTAAAGCGCAAATAAAAAAGTCAAATTATCTTTCAAAATATTTTTCCACCGTTGCAATAGGTGTGCGGGGCAGCAGGTAGATTGTAATTGTAATAAGGAAGCAAAGAAATGAAACATACAACAAAGAAAGTTATCACAGTCATGGCTGTTCTCGTACTTGTGGCTACAGCTCTCTCTGCAAAGGTGAGCATCAGAAGCACAGCAGGTGCAACAAGATACTTTGAAATGGCTGTTGGCTCAGCTGCAGGCGGATTCCTGGTGGATGGCGTCTCTGCTGGCGTTGACGCTCTTGTTGATGTGGGTTCAGACAACAAAGTCTCCCTTGAGGCAAATGCCAAAAAGGCTGCAGACAACAGTATGTCAGTTCTTACTTTCAATGCTTCTTTCTACAAGGATGCCGCCATCATGGAAGATATGAAACTCTTCCTTGAAAGTGGAGTCGAGACACACCTTGTTCTCTCTGATGGAATCGGAACTGAACTTGGTCTCGCTTGTAAGGGTGGCATCAGCTATCAAGCATCAGAGAACTTCGAAGTAGTTATGAGCGCTGGTGTAAGAAACATGTTCTTCTCAACAGCTTGCGCAACTATGTACTCTTCAGTTCCTTCATCTGTCAGCATGATTGGAATCGATGCTGGTGTGGAATGCACATATAAGTTCTGATTGGAGGTCCATTATGACAACGGTATTGATGATTACAGAATTGGTGGTGGGGATTCTTGCAATCTCCAAGGTAGTACAGATCATCCTGAAAATCTACAAGTCCATTCCAGAGGAAAGAGGAGAAATAGCATAAAGAAAGGGCGTTTTTCCCGCCCCTCCGTCAGAAGTCTCCATATCCTGCAATGACATCTCTTATGTAATAAGCGCTGTCCTTGGGGATTCTGGAGAGCGTATTATAGTCGCAATAAACTATGCCGAAACGCTTGGTGTATCCATAGGTCCATTCATAGTTATCGATGAAA
>JALFYG010000274.1 GCA_022784805.1 Spirochaetales bacterium | reverse complement strand
GATGCTTGATGATGCACGGAAGCATGTCATACCGATAAAACCGGGGCGGAAGACACCGAGGGCTAAGAACAAGAGAAAGACTGAATACAGCTTCAACAACAAGCACAACTGTTAGGCTGCTGGCTTAAGTTGTGAACATTGCTTTTTTATTAAACCTATTTCTCTTAATCCAAAGTATGTATTACTTCCGGTAGGAGCTGCTTCTTTCTTGAAAGCACTCCTGGCATGTCCAACACCTTAGGACTAATCTCATTCCATGGGAGCTTCTTATATAATCTATAGTCAGTAGTCAACAAGAGACTCTGCTCTCTCAGGACATCTGTCACCATAAGCATTGCCCAATCCACTCCGTCTTTCTCCCTGACTTCTTCCAAAGTGGCAAGGTATTTATCACCATAGGATGGGAAGTCCTTGAGAGTAGTTGCCTCACACTGCCCTATTCCAAACTTGATGCCATGCTCTGAGTATACTTTGAAGTCTGATCTTATTGCCTTTTCAGGGTCTCTGTTTGCCATGGAATCAGTTACGCTGAAGAGTCTCTCTCCAAAAGACTGGATATCAAACTCGCCGCTGATGGCGGCAAGAGCGCCTGCAGTCGCCTTATCGATGGCAGTGGTTGTCGGGGAACGGAGAATAAGAGTATCTGAAATTACCCCTGTCAATAGAATCTTGGCTGTAAGCTCATCCGGGACAATGTTATGTCTCAGGAACTGCTGGTAAACAATGGTACATGTACTTCCAAGAGGCTCTGCATCAATGAATATAGGAAGAGATGTCTTCAAGGCATCAAGTCTATGGTGGTCGATGATCTCGACTACCTGCGCCTCTTCAATGCCTTTTATACTCTGCCCCACTTCATTGTGGTCCACAAGAATAACGCTGTAAGAAGGCTTATGAAGGAAGCATCTTCTTGTTACGTATCCTACAAACTTATCTCCATCAAAGACAGACAGGCCTCTGAGCTTGGATGAAGCCAACTCTTCCTTAGCTTCATCAAAGAGGTCTGTCACCTGAAGCTTTCTTCCCTGCTTACCGATGATAGTCGAGATGGCTGGGCTCATTCTCAGTCTTCTCTCAACTTCAGCTGTACCCAGCTCTGTTACATAAACAGTGCCTTCATAAGAGGAGAAATCAATATCATCCACCTTACTTCTTGTTGTGATGATTATTGCAGGCACATTCATTGCCATTGCATGCTCTATGTATCTCTTTCTATAACCAAGAGCCACTACAGAGTTACAGTTTTCGCATACAAAGCGGCAGAAGTCTTCATAGGCTGCAGCTCCTGCAAGAATGGAGGCCTGGAAAGACTCCTTTCCCTTCTTGATAAAGAAACCAGGAATAACCTTGGCTATGTTGTCTGCAGTGAAATCATAGACAGGAAGCTTTTCCTTATTGTCTTTTAAGAACCATGAGGTGATATTGTCTACAGACAAGAGGCCTACATACTCATCTCCGTCGAAGACAGGAAAAGCTGAAGGCTGGCTCTCACTATACTGCTGGACCAAGTCATAGATAGGAGAAGAGGCATCGATTCTCTCTGTGGCAGGAAGCATGACATCCCCTACCTTTGGCTTCACATCCTTCATATAAGGAGGAGCCTCGATTCCCATAAGAGCGAACTGCTTCTTCACCGCATCGCTCATATGACCACATCTTACTGCATGATAAGTGTGGTCCTTATCTATCATATTCTTTAATACGCTATAGCCATAGGCTGAGCAGATACTGTCCAAATCGGGATTTCTGTGTCCGGTTATATATACGTCACGCATAACAAAATGGTACAATAAAAAATAATAAAGGGGTACATACCTCTTGGGAGATTTAACAATGATTGATGTTTTGGTGGCCGTTGATCTTCAGAATGACTTCATTGACGGAGCTCTTGGAACAAAAGAAGCAGTAGGTATTATCGAGAAAGCCAAGGAAAAAATAGCAACCTTCCCTGGCGTCGTTCTCTTCACCCGTGACACTCACACTTCTTCCTACATGGAGACAGAGGAAGGTAAGAACCTTCCTGTCCCTCACTGCATAAAAGGAAGCGAAGGTTGGGAAATAAGGAAGGAGATAGATGAACTGAGAAAGACAGAGGCAATAGATAAGCCAACATTCGGTTCCGTAGAGCTGGGAGAGAAATTAAAGGAACTTGACGAAAAGGAAGGGGTCAAGTCTGTCACTCTCTTGGGGCTCTGTACTGATATCTGCGTAATATCAAACGCATTCATTGCCAAAGCATATCTTCCAAATGCCCACATAGCAGTGGACTCGGAGGCTTCTGCAGGTGTTACACCTGAGAGTCACAAGAGGGCATTGGAAGCTATGGAAATGTGTCATATAGAGATACTTGGAAATAACAGATAGGAGGAAAAATGAGAGTAGTCGTAGCCAATGACCACGGTGCAGTAGATCTTGCAAAGAAAGTATTGAAGCACTTGGAAGAGAGAGGAATCGAGTATACATATCTTGGAACAGCTGAAGAGAAGAGTGTTGATTATCCAGATAAGGCAAGAGAGGCTGTAGAAGAATACAGAAAAGGCGGGTATGACAGAGGAATTCTGATGTGCGGTACAGGTATCGGAATATCTCTTGCAGCAAATAAGATGAACGGAATCAGATGTGCTCTTCCTCAGGATATCTATGCAACGGAAAAGACAAGAGAACACAATGATTCAAACTTCGTCGCCTTCGGAGGGAGAGTTGAATATAAGGATGACGTACTGGAGATGCTTGACGCTTTCCTTGACACTCCATTCTCCAATGATGAAAGACACCAGAGAAGAATCGACAAACTTATGAGTCTTCAGGGAAAATGAATCAATATTCAATAAATTCAGAATATTATTGGGATTTTCACCATATTTATTCATAAATTTTTGTATTTTTATTTAAAAATCTATTGAATAACTCCTCCATTGTATGTATAGATATGCGTATCAAAATGCATATTCATCCAATGGAGGACTTTTCATATGAAGAAAGAAGATATAAAGCGCGTTGTTTTGGCATATTCTG
>JALFYG010000237.1 GCA_022784805.1 Spirochaetales bacterium | reverse complement strand
AAAGAAACCATCTATGACCAGATAGACGGAAGTAAAGACCATCATGGAAACAGAGGGCAGGGTGAACCTAAGGAGGCGAGGAAGGGTGTAGTGGTCACTTAACTGAAGCATTGCCTAGGCCTCCCTTCATAAGTTCGTTGTATTCTTCTGTGTCCCTTATATATTGCTCTACTCTCTCTTTACCCCACTTGTTGAGTATGGAATTCTCAATCTCTATTAAGTCATTGACACTTCTTTCTGCTTTTTCTCTTCCCTTATCAGTAAAGTTCACATTCTTTTTTCTTTTCCCGTTTTCTGTCAGATAAACAGTTCCCTCAGCTTCCATTTTTCTTAGGGCTGAATTCACAGTTTGTTTTGGTATACCTGAAAGTGCAACCAATTCTGAGAGGGCGCACTCTCCACCCTCTACAGACAGAGTGTAGAGGATGGCGAACTCACTGTCTGAGAGTCCATATTTCAAGGCATATAAGTGGTATACCTGGTCTAGCTCTGATACCAAGTGGTTAATGCGTTTCAATGCTTGGGAAGTGTATTGCATGTCTCTATTAAGTCCGAAATCGTACTTAATGTCAACATATAGATAAATCATTTACCTTGGCTAAGTGCATTAATGACAGCAGCCCTTATTACTAGAGACGACATTGTAGCGCCGGTAACCAGTTCGACGTCTGTTGTATTGTTTCTCACCATAGCGTCGATGATGGCTTCTGCTGGCTTTCCTTTGCCGTTATCGTGGCGTTTTATTTCTATTGAGGCTATTTTATGAGACTTGACTGTTACTTCCACTTCAACTTTGACCAAAGGTGTTTCTTTTCTTCCTATATATGTTCCGTCTTTTACACTTACTAGATCCGGTTCTTCCAGGGCACTTAGCCTTTCTGCCGATTCCTGCATTTGTTTTGTCAGAAGAATGGAACAAGATAAACCCAAGACAAAAAGAATAGATATGACGATCAAAATAACAATCAGAAACTTCTTCATCTTTTCTCCTCCATCCTTTTGCATTCTTCTATGACAGCTTTCAAGTTATCTTTAGTTGTTCTGGTTCCACCATTTGTCAGAAGGGAAAGCATATCCTCTTCGTCTTTTGTCCTATTTGTCTTTTTCTTCAGATTCTTTCTTTGGCTCTTGACAACAAGGGAAAGAATCAGTTTCTCAATGCCATGGAGACGGGATGGGATAAAACCACCCTGAAGAGTAAAGAGTGGAATAGAGACATCTATATTGTTAGCTTTCCTTACTTCCTCCATCCTTCCTCCTGTTGCAGTGAGGCCAACACCGATGACAATTGATGTGGTGAAGATGGATCTTGCCTCGGAAAGGAGGGAAATGTTATCGGCACGGATGCATCCGAGGTAAATTATCTCATCACTTTTTGACAAGGAGATTTTTCCTTCTTTGAATGTAAACACAGGAAGGTTTAATTCCTCTCCAAGAGTTTTTGCATACCACTCTGTGGTACCTGTTTTTGATGTGTATACTATTGCTTTGATCATTGTATTCTCCTAATTGTTGTTAGAAAAAAGATTGAAGCAGTACTCTGCGTGTTCTTTTAAGGTTATCTTTGCCTCTTCTTCTTTTTCTGGATGCCTGTCACACTCACCGAGAAGGAGGATGAAGGGGGCATCATAGAGAAGGGCCATCTCTTTTGGATTTCCTCTCTTCAATAGTCCTTTGTCCATCATCTTTGAAAAGAGTGAGATATGGTAATCAAGCATGGTATCCACGTATAGATTGGAGTACATATCTCCATATTCTTTGTTGGAGAATTGTTCGATGGTCATGATTCTTCTCAGTGGAGCCACATATTCATCGTGAAGAGA
Source organism: Spirochaetales bacterium (assembly GCA_022784805.1). Taxonomy (GTDB): domain Bacteria; phylum Spirochaetota; class Spirochaetia; order Sphaerochaetales; family Sphaerochaetaceae; genus Ornithospirochaeta. Next base: position 5,464 of record JALFYG010000237.1, on the reverse strand, counting down.
GTATTCAAGAAGAGATGACAGTTTTTCTCCCAATTCTTCTGGTGTGGGGATAGTGTCTGAAGACGTGAGAATTGTGGAGATGAATTCTCTATAGCGAAGCGTAGCCTCATCCAGAAGTGCTTTGAATATTTCTCTCTTCCCTTTGTAATGCTTATACAAAGAAGGGGCCTTTATGCCGATTCTTCCTGCTATTTCTTCCACTGTTACAGCCTTAAACCCTTTATTTGAGAAAAGGTCCATGGATTCTTTAAGTATTCTTTCTTTCGTATCCATATCAAATCCAGCTAATGAATGTTAGCTAATATGGGCTAATGATCATTAGCTGTCAATAGGTTAATACTTTCCGCCTGTCATTAAGTGAAGAGTTACAAGAAATGATGCTTCTCCGTCTTCCAAAGGCCAAAACTCTGCAGTGGAATGGAAATTTGAGGCTCCTGTAAAGTAATTTGGTACAAAAATTCCTTTCGTTGATATAAAGGAACCATCAGTGCCTCCTCTCATTGCCATAGGCTTCTCTTCTATGTTGTTGGCTTTCAATGCGGCTCTTAGGTTATCGACGGCGACCTTGTTCTCCTCTGTCATGGAGGCGATAAGGTTTGAGTAGGTATCTTCTATATGTAGGGAAATCTTTCCCCTTGGATTATTCTTTTGTACTGTTTCCACAGCCTTGGTGATGATATCTTTCTTCTCCTTGTATTTATCTCCATTATGATCTCTGATGAGAATTGAAAGCTCTGCTTTGCTGCTGTCACCTTGGATTTTCTTTACCCATATAAAGCCTTCTTTTCCTTCTGTGTACTCGGGTCTCTCTCTGGAAGGGAGGAGGGAGATAATGTCGTGGGCCATGATTATTGGGTTCACAAGCACGCCCTTACTGGACATAGGATGGGCGGAAATACCCTCTATCTTGATAGTGGCTTTTCCTGCATTGAAGGTTTCCCAGACAACCTCTCCTTTTTCCTGACAGTCTATTGTATAGGCCCAATCCACGGGAAAGAGAGATAAATCCAAGGCCTTGGCCCCCTTAAGACCTACTTCCTCGTCAGGAGTAAAAGCGACATAGATATCGCCATGAGGGATAGATTTGTCTTTGGAGAGAATGGAAAGGGCCTCCATTACAATGGAGATGGCTGCTTTGTCATCTGCTCCAAGGACACTAGTGCCATCGGAAAAGAGAATGTCTTTTCCAATGTGTTTCTTTAGCTCCGGATTTGTCTCTAGTGTTATCTTTCTTCCTTCTTCCTGCTGTATATCCTCTCCCTGATAGTTCTCAACCAAAACAGGATGGACAACAGGAGAAAGGGCGATATCTGCAGTATCCAAGTGACAGATCCAACCTATCTTAGGTAAATCTTTGTTTCCCTTAAGATGAGCAGTAAGTACACAATTTTCAGAGAGGTGGATGTCATCCATTCCCAGTTCTCTGATTTCTGATTCCAATAAACGAGCAAGTTCCCATTGCCCTTCAGTGGAAGGGACAATATCAACCCCCTCCTTACTTTGGGAAGGGATTGATGAGTATCTGAGAAATCTTTCAAGAAGATGAGATTGATTAGTATTCATAATTAATGGTGGAAGAGACGTGAGTGAGTGAAGAAGAGAGTGATGCCGTGTTCGTCACATGCCTCTATCACGCCTTCATCCCTTACACTTCCTCCTGGCTCTGTGATATAGCTGACGCCACTCTTTGCGGCTCTGTCGATATTATCCCTAAATGGGAAGAAAGCATCGGAAGCTAGAGAGACTCCTGTATTCTTCTTAAGCCAAGCCATCTTTTCTTCTTTTGTAAGTTTCTTTATAGGAGTGAGGAAGTAGTCATTCCAAGAGGAAACGACATCTATCTCCGGATCCTCAGACAAGAACTGTTCGATGATATTGTCCTTGTCATTACGGGTGATGCCATCTCTGAATGGTAGTGACTGCACATAAGGGTGCTGTCTCAGCCACCACTTGTCTGCCTTCTCTCCAGCAAGGCGGGTACAGTGGATTCTTGATTGCTGTCCGGCTCCAACCCCGATAGTCTGACCATGCTTTGCGTAGATTACAGAGTTTGACTGAGTATATTTCAGTGCAATGAGGGCCACTGTCATATCAAGTCTTGCTTCTTCAGGGAAGTCTTTCTTTACTGACGGGATTTCGGAGAATGTATCATCAGTCACTCTGAAGTCGTTGTGGGCTTCAGTGAATTTGATGCCATAGACAGTTCTTACTTCTTCTTTTGGAGGGACATACCCCTCATAAATCTTGATGATAGTATAAGCTCCATTTTTCTTTGCCTTGAGTATTTCCATAGCCTTTTCGGAGTAGCCTGGAGCTATGACGCCATCAGATACCTCTCTTGAGATAATCTTTGCGGTTTCTGTATCACACTCGTCGGAGAGAGCTATGAAATCACCGAAGGAGCTCATCCTGTCTGCGCCTCTTGCCCTTACATAAGCTGTTGCAAGAGGTGATAGCTTTGTCTTTGGTGAGATGAAATACATTACCTTTTCTTCTTCTGTAAGAGGAACGGCAATAGCAGCCCCGGCAGGGGATACATGCTTAAAGGATGCAGCAGACGGCATATTTGTAGCTTCCTTTAACTCCTTTACCAATTGCCATGCATTGAGGGCATCAAGGAAGTTGATGTATCCGGCCCTACCATTTAACACTGTTACAGGAAGCTTTCCTTCCATTGAGATTGATGCTGGCTTTTGGTTTGGATTAAGGCCATATTTAAGCTGGATTTCGTCTACTCTCTTTCCCTCTCTTTCGTTGATTACTTCCTCTCTGTCTCCCCAAGAGACATAAAGGGATATTCTATTGTCTTTATCGAGGCTGTTCCAAAGAGTGTCCCTGAACTCTTCGTAGGTGTCAGGAATGAAAAGAGGAACAGGAGAAGAGGAGAATGATGGAAGTGGATCATTTCCTTCATCGTAGGTGTGGATAGTGTGTACTACTCCGTTAAAGGCACCATAGTTCCAAATTAGTCTTTCAGCTTTCTCATTTTTTCGCCTGATTATTGATAACGAATAGCTGTCTCTATCCATCAAAAGAGAGATTCTAGGAGTGTAATTTGGCGCATCAGGCTCATATGTCCTCTTCATCAGGGCATCAACCATGTCTTTTCCGTCGTTTAAGGAATCAAGAATTGTGTCTGTCTGATCACCGTTAGTGATGATGATCTTTCCTTCCTTTTCAACTTTGGCTTTATAGATGATCAAGGAAGGATCTTTGACTTTACTTTCATCAAAGGCTTTTGTTTCAAGAATTCCGTCAGAGAGTCTGAAGACTCTGTTTCTGCTATTCTCGCTTCGTCCCATGATGGCGTAGGCTGTCACTCTTTTCCCATCTTTGGAGAAGCCTGCAATAATGATTCTTCCTGGATATCTCTTGGTTGAGAAGTATTCAGATATATTCATATTCACCTCACTCTCCACCATTATATTACAAATGGTGGAAAGAAAGGCATCAATTGTCATTTAATTTCGAATTTGTTGTCTTTAAGAATAACGTCGTGGGCACCACCTTCTGTGATACTTGTGGCACTGACAAGGGTAAGGACAGCTTTCTTCTGGAAGTCTGGGATAGTGATGGCACCACAGTTACACATTGTGGACTTTACTTTGCTCATACTCATTCTTACGTTGTCTCTCAATGAGCCAGCATAAGGAACATATGAGTCTACACCCTCCACAAAGCTTAGCTTCTTGTCACCACCAAGGTCATATCTCATCCAGTTTCTTGCCCTGGCGCTGCCTTCACCCCAATACTCTTTAACGTAGTTTCCGTTAAGGTTTATCTTCTCTGTAGGTGATTCATCAAAACGAGCAAAGTAACGGCCCAGCATCAAGAAGTCTGCCCCCATGGCAAGGGCAAGAGCCATATGATAGTCGTATACCAAGCCACCGTCAGAGCAGATAGGTACATAGATTCCTGTCTCTTTAAAGTAGGCGTCACGCTCTTCTGCAACTTCGATCAGGGCTGTTGCCTGTCCTCTTCCTATACCTTTTGTTTCTCTGGTGATACAAATGGAGCCACCGCCGATTCCAACTTTTACAAAGTCTGCTCCACACTCGGCAAGGAATCTGAAGCCTGCCTTGTCTACAACGTTGCCGGCTCCTACTTTTACTTTGTCACCATATTTTTCTCTGATCCAAGAGAGAGTTCTCTTCTGCCACTCAGTAAAACCTTCTGAAGAGTCGATGCAAAGTACGTCTGCTCCTGCTTCAATAAGGGCTGGAACTCTCTCCTCATAGTCGCGGGTGTTGATGCCGGCGCCAACAAGGTATCTTTTCTGGGCATCCAAAACTTCAAGTGGATTCTCTTTATGTGTGTCGTAGTCTTTTCTGAAGACAAAGTACATAAGTTTTCCTTCATCATCCACTATTGGAAGAGAGTTAAGCTTATTGTCCCAGATAATATCGTTGGCAACCTTTAATGTCACTGGCCACTTTGCGTACACAAGGTGCTCAAGCGGAGTCATGAAAGATGATACAGGAGTGGAAGGATCCATTCTGGAGACTCTGTAGTCTCTGCTTCCTACTATTCCCAATAGCTTTCCATTTCCTGTCCCATCATCAGTGACAGCCACTGTGGAGTGTCCTGTCTCTGCCTTTAGTTCAAGAATATCCTTGAGAGTGTCGGTTGGCTTGATGTTGGAGTCACTCTTGACGAAGCCAGCCTTGAAAGCTTTCACTTCTCTTACCATATCGCTTTCGCTTTCAATGGTCTGAGAACCATAGATAAAGCTTATTCCACCCTCTCTTGCCAGGGCTTCGGCCATCTTTACTCCTGATACCGATTGCATGATTGCAGAAACAAGGGGAATGTTGAGAGAAATAGGGCACTCTTCCTCTCCCTTTCTGTATTTGACCAGTGGAGTCTTGAGAGAGACGTTGGTTGGAATGCATGTTGCATCTGAATATCCTGGAATCAATAGATATTCACTAAATGTGTGTGAAGGTTCGTTGTAGAATGTTGCCATTTTTATTAGTCCTTGAATGTGTTTCATGTAATATAGTGGAAGGTTGCAAAAAGGTGAAGAGGGTTAGAGGTTTGTTGCGTGATTTATATGAACATGCAACAAATGTGCAATTAATAAACTTTTTGTAGAGAAATGAATGGTTTTTTACACATAGTGGATTTAAGTGATTGGAATAGTTTTGTCTCAATAAAGGTTTATTACTATATTCTGATTGATACGAAGTAGAACATTTGACTATGGAAAGTTGATAATTACACAATTATCATCCAGATTGTATGATATCTTAAGAGTGGTGACACACTCTCATAAAGAGGTCAATTAAGTGAAAGGTGCTTTTGTATATGTAGATGCAGGTAAGGGACACTACGTCCCTGCCGTTGCCTTGGCCGACGCCATGAGGGACATTGGTGACGAAGCTGTTGTTGAGGATCTCTTCATTGTGTTCAAGGCACCTATTGTAAGGTGGGTCAGCAAACACTATTGGCGCTATCTGTTGCG